>JAHJCW010000047.1 GCA_018812885.1 bacterium
ACCTATTGAAAATCCTACTCCTCGAGCAGAATTAAAAACCCCGCCAGTTTGAGTAATTCCAATATCAAAATGATAATGCTTAGCATGTAAACCAAAACCTATTCCAACTTGGAATTTTTCATATCCTCCCAATGCAATCCCCAACCGTATTGGAAACCATTTCGCAGGATTCATTTTTGTTGCTATTGAGAAACGTGGAGTTGTCGAAAACTGGAATTCCTCTTTAAAATATTGTCTATAATTAAAATATAATTGGATTTGTGGCATTATATCATATTCAAGACCAGCTACTAAATAAGTTGGATAATCTGATGTAAAACCTTTTATTGAATACGTTGTATCACCATTGGTCATTTCATCTAATTGATCAATTAGCTCTTCAAGATTGTCACTCACTTCCATGTTGGCATCAAGGGTGAATTCAATACTTTCAGAATTCTTATCCTTCCATTTAATAAATCCGAATAAATTTTGAATGGCTAAATTAGTAGTAATATTATCTCCAATTTGTAATGCCCAACCTAGATCGAAAGCCAAACCAAAACCATCATAAGAATAATTTACTCTACCGGACCCGGTTCCGACAATACGATCATAATAGGTTGTCAATCCTCCTTCAAAATAATCAATTTCTCCAAATCCGACTCCCCATAGCAATTTCATACCTATTCCAAAATAGTTATTTCCAAAATCTAAATCAAGATTTGGAATTTCTAATGGGAATCCATATGAAAATGAAAATGGTATAACTGCTTGTGCACTACCATCGATGGCATCTAAAGAAATCTGTTCATCAAATTTGTTGCCAAACATTACAAAATTAATGATGGAAGGTGGCAAAGTAATACTTGAGTTGAATTCAGCAGCGATTGTCAAGGCAAAATTCCCCGACGAAATCCCTAAAATCTTGGCATATAATAAGGGATTAAGATCCCATCCCTTATCTCCAAATACCTTTAGCATTTCATTTTTAGCAGCATCATCAAGATATAAACCGCTAAACAAATAATCTGCAAACCAATTAATTGATACCGCACTATTTGATAATCTGATGGCGGGGATTGGAACAATCGGAATTATTCCGAAACTCATTGAAAAATCCGGATTGTCTTCAAATCCTAAGTTAGCCGGATTCCATCCAATTACTTCATCACCACGTGATTGAGTAGCGATTGTTCCGGCTGTACCCATAGTGGAAGGCGTCATGATATTTTGACCTATTACATAACTACTTATTACTAATAATATTAATAAATTCTTCATGATTGCACTATTCTCCTCTACCCCTGTCTTGTGGATCAATCAACAGCTCAGTACTACTGTAAAGAAGTACTTTGAGCGAATCATTAGTGAAAAATCGAGTTGGCATTGTAATACCTTGATTATTTTTAAATCCAGTTAGATTTATGAATACTTTCATATAAGTTGAATCTGCCAGTAATTCATATTTATCCTGTCCTAACTCAATAGTTTCCATTTGATGCTCTTGATTAGGTATTAAATGAATCGATATCAATGTGTCAGGAATAATAAGAGAATTTGGTTCAAAATTCATTGTATCAGGAGATATGAGGAAGTTTAATTGAAAACCCATTTCCATTTGATTATCCATCTCTGTGAATAAAGTCATTGTATAAGATACTTGATCACCCACGTCGCCAATTACTTTTTGCGGAGACGTAGTGAAAGTGGATGTTTCATTAATTTCGAGAATTAATGGGGCGTGCAGTACTGATGTCAAAACAATTATCTGATTGGATACTTCAGTGCCCGGTTGATCCGAAGGATAAATCGTTATTTGACCACTTATAACTACTCTAGTTGGACGAATATTGATCAAATCTTCAGGATCTTCAATTACTAATGTGCCATTTATGAGTACATCCTGATTTGATATTGTCGCAATTTCTTCTTCACCATCATCATTTGTTCCTGTAATAGTAATATTGTCAACAATCACAGAATCAGCTAAAAACACTTTGAATTGTGTTAGATCAACTTCAAGTGTTAGATCAATATCAACGAAATTTATGCCGGCTAACTCCTTAGGTAAGGTTGGTATTTCCAATTCATAC
>JAHJCW010000048.1 GCA_018812885.1 bacterium
CAAGCTTAAAGTTGCTTGGGACAGTCGGTGAACCGATTAAAGAACCGGAATGGAATTGGTATTATAATATTGTTGGAAAAGGGAAATGTCAAATCGTAGATACTTGGTGGCAAACTGAAACCGGTGGTATTTTAATTACACCACTACCAGGTGCTACTCCATTAAAACCGGGTTCCGCAACATTGCCGTTTTTTGGAGTTGAGCCGGTAATTTTGAACGAAGCGGGTAAAGAGTTAGAAGGTAATGATGTGTCAGGACTATTAGCAATCAAAGCTGCTTGGCCGGGAATGATGCGTACTCTCTACGGTGACCATGAACGTTTCAAGCAAACATATTTTGGTTTGTATCCCGGTTATTATTTTACCGGTGATGGTGCTAAAAGAGATGAAGACGGATATTACTGGATTACCGGACGTGTAGATGATGTATTGAATGTGTCAGGTCATCGTATCGGCACAGCCGAAGTAGAAGGCGCTATCGGTAAAGCCGAAGGTGTAGCTGAAGCTGCCGTGGTTGGATTTCCGCATGACATCAAAGGACAAGGTATTTATGCCTATGTGACTTTAATGGCTGGTGTTGAACCAAGTGTTGAGATAGAAACAGCTATTCTTAAATCAGTTATAAAAGAAATTGGACCACATTCGAAACCGGATAAAATCCAATTTACTCCAGCCCTTCCGAAAACACGTTCAGGGAAAATTATGCGTAGAATATTGCGTAAAATTGCCGAGAATGAAGTTGATTCACTCGGTGATATTTCTACTTTAGCTGATCCAAGTGTTGTGGATGCTTTAGTTGAAAATCGTAAATAAATAAGAATAACTAAAATAGAAAAGGCTCTATTATGAGCCTTTTCTATTTAAATTGATAATAAAATTATTATTAGTATTTTTTAACGTTTATAATCGATAATTAATAGTCAGTAGAGGAAATAATGGGATATCTAAAATTAGTAAAGAATTCAACATCTACATTTTCTAAAACTCAAACAGATCTATTTGCCGTTGGTGTGTTTGAAGATTTAAAACTATCAGTAATTGGTAAAGAAACTGATAAATATTTAGACGGACAAATTTCTGTTGCAATTACAAATGGTGATATAAAAGGTAAAAGCGGTGAGACATCACTACTTTATGGAAAAAAGAAACGGATTTTAGTAGTTGGGTTAGGAGAGAAAAAGAAATTTGATGAAGAAGCTATTAGAGTGGCTGGTGGAACCGTATTAAAAACTGCCATAGCAAAAAAATTAAAAACAGTTGCAATGGAATTGTTTGGAAGCAGAAATGCAGCTTCATTCAGCCAAGCAATAGCAGAAGGAATTATTTTAGGAAGTTACCAGTTCATCACTTACAAAACTCAGGATAAGGAACTTTTTGAAGTTGGCAGTGCTGAGGTAATTAATGCTGATGCGAAAGCAGTGAAAAAAGGATCAATTATTGCATCAGCAGTTTGTTTCGCAAGAGATGTGGAAAATCATCCGGGGAACGTAACAACACCCACTAAACTTGCTAAATTAGCGAAAGAAATCGCCTTAGAAGGCGATATGAAGCTCACTGTGTTTGATCGTGAGAAATTTACAAAAATGGGAATGGGTGCATTTGCAGGTGTTGCCTTAGGTACTGGCGAACCTCCAAAGTTTATTTTATTGGAATATAATGGTGGTAAATCCAATGAAAAACCAATTGCACTAGTAGGTAAGGGTTTAACTTTTGATAGCGGTGGTATATCAATTAAACCATCTGCAAGTATGGATGAAATGAAATTTGACATGTGTGGTGGCGGGGTTGTGCTCGGGGTTATGAAAGCTGTTGCACAAACAAAACCAAAGGTAAATATTGTTGCTGCAATTCCTGCTACCGAAAATCTATCTGGTGACAAAGCCTATAAACCGGGTGATATCCTAACTGCTTACAATGGAAAAACAATTGAAGTTTTGAATACTGACGCCGAAGGACGATTGATTTTAGCTGATGCTTTAGCATATGTCAGTAAACATTACAAACCGCAATATATATTAGATTTTGCCACTTTAACCGGTGCTGTGGTTATTGCTTTAGGTCACATTGCAACTGGTATAATGGGAACGGATGATAAATTAATAGATAAAGTTAAGAAAAGTTCAACAAATACCGGTGAAAAAGTTTGGGAATTTCCTCTTTGGGATGAGTATTGCGAGCAAATTAAATCGGAGATTGCGGATATTAAAAATGTTGGCGCAGCGCGCGAGGCGGGATCCATCGCTGCTGGCGCATTCCTCAAGGAATTCGTTGAAGAGGGAATTCCATGGGTACATTTTGATATAGCCGGAACTGCATACAATAATAAAGAAAGCTCATTAACATATAAAAAAGGTGCATCCGGAGTAATAATTAGATTAGTATTGGATATGATCCAAGGATAAAACAAATATAATATAGCAAATGGCTCTGGTATTTTACTGGAGCCATTTGTATTTAGGATGTAGAAATGATTAAATATGATCGACAAAAAGCCTTAAATCTCTTACAGGAGTACACAAAATCTGATTCCCTATTAAGACATGCCTATGCTGTGGAACAAGCAATGCGCAAATATGCACAAAAATTTGGTGAAGATGAAGATAAATGGGGTGTCACAGGACTTTTGCACGATTTTGATTATGAAAAATATCCAACTGCTGCAGAACATCCATTTGAAGGCAATAAAATACTTAAAGAGAACGGATATGAAGACGATATTTTAAATGCAATCATGGGACACGCAGACTATACAAATATCCCAAGGAAAACTTTAATAGCTAAAACTTTATTTGCCTGTGATGAATTGGCGGGTTTTATTTTTGCAGTGACTTATGTTCGTCCATCAAAATCTATTTTTGAGGTAAAAGTAAAATCTGTTATTAAAAAATTAAA
The DNA here is from genome assembly GCA_018812885.1 of bacterium. Lineage (GTDB taxonomy): Bacteria > Fidelibacterota > Marinisomatia > Marinisomatales > JAHJCW01 > JAHJCW01. The sequence continues at coordinate 2,892 of JAHJCW010000048.1, forward strand.
AGATAAAGGTTTTGCCGCAAAAGTCAGTAGGGAAGATATTAATAATGGAATTGAGGAACTTGACGTTGATAGAACTGAACATATTCAATTTGTTATAGATGCTCTTAAAGAAAAAGCATCTGAATTAGGATTGGCGGGAGATAAATAATTGACTATTGATTACGCTAAAGCTTCGTCAATTAAAATTGAATACTGACGATTGACTATTAATAAAACATGAAACGTAATGCGCGAAACGAGTCTTTCCAATATAATCATAACTGACACTTATTCCTAATTTCAGATTTCTAATTTCAGATTTATCAACGTAGTTTCAACTATGATTTATTTAATTGAAATTATAATATTTATTGCTGGGTTGGTAGTAGGTTCATTATTTGTATGGTTCATTCGTCAGCGCGAAATTAATTCCATTAAAAAAAATGAAGATGAATTAAAGGATGCATTCAGCAGTCTTTCGCGTGAAGCGTTGGATAGTAATCAAAAATCATTTTTTGAGCTGGCACGTAACCAATTCGAGAACCTTACTAAATCTTCCGGTCAGCAATTAGATGAAAAGAAAAAGCTGATAGATTCTACAATTCAAGATATGAAAAGCCATTTGGAAAATTTGGCTAAGCAAACGACAGAATTAAAAGGGCAGATGGAAAATTCCCAACGTGGCATATCACAATTAACCGATACAACAAGTCAGCTGAGGCAAATATTATCAAGCTCGCAGGCGCGTGGACAATGGGGAGAGAGAATGGTCGAGGATATCCTTAATTTTATTGGTCTCATCGAAGGTACAAATTATGTCAAACAATCGATGGAAGGTTCAGACCGTCCAGATTACACATTTTATTTACCACAGGAAAAACATGTAAATATGGATGTAAAATTTCCACTAAGTCATTATGAAAATTATCTTTCAGCTGAAACAGAATCGGATAAAGACTCTGAAAAGAAGCAATTTCTTAATGACGTAAGAAATCATGTAAAAGCCATCACAAAGCGTAGCTACATAGATACTGAGGGTGGAACAGTAGATTATGTTCTGATGTTTATTCCAAATGAGAGTATTTATACTTTCTTAAATCAGGAAGATCATGGATTAGTCGATTTCTCCTTGAAAAATAAAATAATACTTTGTTCACCGATTACGTTATATGCTGTTTTATCATTGATCAGGCAAGCAGTTAAGAATTTTGCAACAGGAATGAAAGCAGGAGAAATGCAAAAACAAATTGGAATATTTAAGGATCAATGGGAAAAGTTTGTAGAAAAAATGGATGGGCTTGGAGGAACTATAAAAACACTCCAAAATAAATATGAAGAACTGCATACAACACGCGTTAGGCAATTAGAAAAACCCGTCGAAAAAATATACGAGTTAGAATTAAATCAAACAATAGAAATTGAGGAATAGTAATTATTATGAAAAATATTTTATTACTTCTTGTATTATTGATTTTTATTATTGCTTGCGTAGGACCTGAGGAACCGTTGGATGGGTTGTACAAAAATACTCCGGTTGTTGTAAATACAAATGAAGCATTCACTCTTTCTCTGCGTGCTGAAAATTACTCAACAGAAGAAAATTATAATTTAACATTTCCCAATCAAAATCCGATTAAATTTACAATGGTATTAATAGTGACGGATTTTGCAGCCCGGACAAGTGACACTTCATTTATAGATATATTTAACTCAAGCGATTCTTTACTAAATAAATATATACTAAACAATAATATTAATGTTGCACCGATTGAGAATTTAGAAGCTAACGCCATACCCCAAAAGATATTTTTTAAAGCAGATGATTTTAGTGGGTTTGTTCAATTAGTATTAGCAGTAGGTGATAAATGAAATATTTTGCTATTAAAATATTATTTACTATTACATTTA
>JAHJCW010000006.1 GCA_018812885.1 bacterium
ATAGAATGGGCAGCGTAATTTTAAAAAAAGTTGCTATATTTGACGCTCCCAAAATTTTTGCGGCGTCCTCAATATCTTGATCCATCTCCATTAATACCGGTTGAATTGAACGCACGACAAAAGGAAACGTTACAAAGAGCAAAGCAAAAATAATACCGGGTTTATCATATATTATTTCGATGCCATTGTCGTGTAAAATTGCTCCAAGCACACTTTGAGGTCCGTATAGTGCGACTAACATAATACCAGTAACAACCGTAGGAATTGCAAACGGCAAATCAATTAAGCTATTTATTATCTTTTTAAAAGGAAATTCATAGCGAACTAATACAAATGCTGTGATTATACCCATAATAACATTGATAATAACCATAATGATTGCAGTTCCGAATGTCAACTTTAGCGCAGCTAATGCGTGAGGTGTAACTAGATGAGACCATAACTCTTGGAACCCTCCTTCCATTGACTTCGCCGTAATTGCTATGATAGGCAGTACGATTAATATTCCAAGGTAAAAGAATATCAAACTGCGTTGCAATAATATGGACGGAGAAAAAGTTCGCATTTAACTTGTGATTTTTTATTACATTTGTTCTTCAAATATCCGTGTCCAAATACCGTCCGGACCATAAATTTCCTCTTCAACCTTATCCCAACCTCCTAAAAAGTTAATATCAAATAAATACTGAGGTATTGGATATACATCTTTAAAATCAGCTAAAACTTTTTGATTCACTGGACGAAAACCATATTCCGCAAAAGATTTTTGAATATTTTCGGTGTGTAAAAAACGGATAAATGCTTCAACAACAGCGCGATTCCCGTGTTTTTCTACATTTTTATCGACTAATGCGACGGGATTTTCAATCAAAATTGTTGCATCAGGGATAATGTAAGGCATTGTTTTACCCATCTTATTTCTTAATATTACTTCATTTTCATAAGTTAAGAGCACATCTCCAATTCCTGTTTCAAAGGTCGTCACTGAAGCACGGCCTGATTTGTCCATCACTTTAACACGTTTTTGTATCGAGGATAAAAAATTCTTTGCATATTCCGGATCTATTTGACCCATATTTTGTTCGCTGAGCTTTAATCCGGCACCATAAATAGCATTAACAACCCACATCGCACCGCCAGATGTTTTTGGGCTTGGATAAATAACTTCAACATCTTTTCTCATTAAATCCTTCCAATCAGCAATACCTTTAGGGTTCTTTTCCCGTACAGCCATTACTACAATCGAACGTGTAACAAATCCACCATTCAAACCGGCTTTCCAATCATGGGTTATTAAATCGGCTTCCTGCAAACGGTTGATATCATGTTCAAGCGATAGTGCAGCAATATCAGCTTCAAATCCCATAGTAATTGCTCGTGATTGAGCTCCGGATGCAATGTACGATTCATTAAAGAGGACTTCCTGTCCCGTACTATCTTTCCAGAATTGTTTAAACATTGGGATAATTTCATTTTGATACACTTCCTTGGAAACAGTATATGACCCTAGCGTGATTGTAACTTTTCCAGCTTCTTTTTCAATATCCTTTTTACAATCTGTTAGTGAAAATAAACAAATACCAATTATCAAAATAACAGCTGTTTGTTTAATGGTAATAGTCATAATAATTCTCCTTACTTTTTGGTTGTATTACATGTTTATCAATACTTCTAGCAAAAAAGGCTGCACTAATGTCTGCAGCCTTATATGAAAATAAAGCATCTGTCCCTTAAACTGCCTACGGAGTTAGCTGGCGGGTTAGAGTGAAAAGGTACTCCTCTCTTTAATGAGATTTACCCCTAAAACTTGGGTTCCCCGTTCGTTTCATTTATGAAACGATTAGGCGACAGACAATATTTGGTTAACTAGTAAATCAATCAATACTAGTCTTTTTTATTTATCGTAAAATTTTTATATACCGGACTTATCTCTCCTCTTTAAACTTGACGTTAAATTACCTGAAAATAATTATGTAGTCAATATATTTTTCAATTACCTATAAGAAGTAAATGTATCATAGTTTGTCATAATAAAAAATTGATGCAAATATTTGTTTATTATTTTGGTTTTAAATAACATTCGAAGTACCCAATTTTTATTTTTAATTTATCATCCAAAAGACTAACTTTCAGCCCGTTACAGGGCCCATAGCTCAACGGTTAGAGCAGCGGACTCATAATCCGTAGGTTCGGGGTTCGAATCCCTGTGGGCCCACTTTTTAATAATTGACTCACAACGAAAGTTTCTAAAGTAATAATATAATCCCCTAAATTCCCGAAACATTATATTGATGAATAAAATCACCAAAGATTCAATGTTTCGCTTTTTAGCGCTTTTATCGATTGCAGCGTCAGTTGGACTACAGGCATGGCGTACACTGTTCAATAACTTTGCAGTTGAAATTGTACATCTAGAAGGTAACCACATTGGGATAATTCAATCAGTCAGAGAAATTCTGGGATTCTTAGCATTACTGGTTATTTATATCATTCTCATTCTTAAGGAACACAGATTATCTGCTCTCTCAATAGCAATTTTGGGGCTTGGAGTTGGAATAACCGGAATTTTCCCTTCATACACCGGACTTATAGCAACAACTATGATCATGAGTTTCGGGTTTCATTATTTTGAGACTACTAACAATTCCTTAACGTTACAGTATTTTGAGCAAGATAAGTCTCCTTTAGTTATTGGCAAATTGAAGAGCTATGGAGCTGCCGCTAATATTGCAGTTGGAATATTTATATATATCATTAGTTATTTTTTATCATATAAAACCACTTTTGGATTAATAGGATTCGTTATTGTAATCGTAGGATTTTGGGGAATATTACAGAATCCTACTCGAGAGGGTCCTCCCGTTCAACATAAAAAAATGATCTTCAAGAAAAAATATTGGTTGTATTATTTTTTAACATTCATGGCGGGCGCTAGACGGCAAATATTTGTCGCTTTTGCGGTATTTTTACTAGTAAAAAATTCGGATTCTCTATACAAGAGATAACTATGCTATTCGTATTAAACAATGCTATAAACTATTTTTTAAATCCGCTTATTAGAAAAGCGATTATAAGATTTGGAGAGCGCAAGGTATTATCTCTGGAATATTTCAGTCTAATAATGGTTTTTATGGGATATGCATTTGTCGAATCTAAAATTATTGTAGCAACATTATATGTATTAGATCATATTTTCTTCAATTTCTCGATGGGAATTCGAACCTATTTTCAAAAAATAGGCGATCCGAAAGATATTGCACCAAGTATGGCAGTTGGGTTTACTATTAATCATATTGCTGCTGTAATAATTCCCGCTTTAGGCGGGTTAATGTGGATTTGGAATTATAGAGTCCCCTTCATTGCAGGAGCGGGAATGAGTGCCATATCATTGCTGTTTGTACAGTTTATTAAATATAAGAAATAAGTAATTATATCCCATTTAATG
>JAHJCW010000049.1 GCA_018812885.1 bacterium
ATATTAATTTTTTTTATGTTAAGTTGTAATTTATCAAGATAAAAATCCACTTGTCCGGCTACAACAATGGCATCACCGGCAGAGAACTTATCTTGATATTCGCTTATTTCTTTCCAAAGTTTAGCAGTTATTTGTCCGGTTCTGTCACGTAATACCAAGTCTAAATACAAATCGCCAGTGCGTGTATTTCTTAAATGTTTCTCCACACACAGGAAAAATCCTCGAATATCAGATCCTTCTTTGAATTCACTGATTGGTGTTATAGGCTTCATAAATTTTTTATTCCAAGTATAATTTCTACCTGAATTTATAATTAATTTACATGAATTTTATAGTTTCAATTATCTAAATTTATTAATGGAAAATAAAATTACAATCGAGCAAGTGTCATATAAAAATGTAGAACAAACTCGAATATTAAAAGCTTGCTTAGAAACTTGGTTTAAAAATCCAAAAGATTTAAATCTCACAGCGCCAAAAATGACTTATCCTTTTAATTTTAATCGATGGATTGCAGACTCCTACTCAAAAGAAAACACACTAACTTTTGTTTTGAAAAAAGACGAATGGATAATCGGATATATGAGTTTACAGCTTCAGCCTAAGAATGACTTTGTGCATTTATTTCATGTTTTTATTGACAGGAAACACCGTGGGAAAGGATACGGTAAGAAATTGATTGATGGAGTAATATCTTTTGCCAAAGAAAATGGAATTCCCGCCATAACATTATATGTTATCCCAAAGAATGATATTGCAGTTAATTTATATAAATCTTACGGATTTGTTGATACAGGACAGAAAAGTAAATCCGGCAGTCCGAGAATGAAATTAGAAATAACATAAACTATCGATTTATCTTTACTTGTCGAGTTCTTTCGTAAGACGAAATAATAACAAGTGCTATAAATATTATTGTCACTAGTAACATTTCAAACCAATACTGTAATGGATGAACCCATATTTCCTTAAATATATTCCACCTGCCAAGAATTTCTACGAAATTCCAAAATATGATAACAGTTGGAATAGCATACCTGATTGCAAATCCTAGTTTTTTTATCCGCATTAATTTCATAAATAAATAAGCTGACCATAACAAAGAACCAAAAGCGATAATATAAATAATCGGATGTTTATCGCCAAATATGGAGTTATCATAAGCTAACAAAAGGATTATATAAAATGTCCACAAAATCATTATTAGTTCAATAGCAGTAATCATTGAAACCGATCGATTTTTTATGTTCTCAGATTTTCCTCTTTGAATTTTAAATCGTCTTTTTAACCAATTAAAAAAATTGCACCTGATATTACTATTAAATAAAAGATTAAGTAACAACACAACTAAAAATCCAATTGATGATGGCAATAATAAATATTCAGGTTTTGTTACAATTTCTGAGTTTTCTATTAATGGTTGAATATGATATCTTTTAGCAAAGTATACGAATGAAAATTCAATCCACCCCGTCCATATCGCTAATCCTGCGAAAAGACCGTAAAACGTGGCGATTGTTTCATTTGCTGTTTTATATCCGACTATTAAAAGGATAAAACCGATAATACCCAGAATAATGGCTGCATAATAAATATATTTTATACCAAATAATTGTTCCATTAATATCATCGCTGCATGACCTAAAGGCATTGTTAGCAGAACAATAAAAAATGCTAACGTACCGAGATAAGAGATTTTATTTATCATTTTAGGTTTATAACTTTACTTTTCCCAACCTTAAAATTTGTTACCTCTGAAATCGGACAATTTTCACATTTGGGATTTTTTTCTGAATGGGATAGTTGTTTAATAAATATCCAAGCAACATAGACCAATGCTGCTATTCCGATTATAACTGCCATAATTGTTTGCATTAAAACTTTCCTATTAATGTTCCACCTTGGTAAACTATAAATGAAGCAATGTATGCTAAACTTGTCATATAGGTGATCATAATTAATGGCCACTTCCAAGAATTTGTCTCATGTCGCACAATTGCAAAAGTAGCCATACACTGGGCAGCATATACAAAAAATACAATCAGAGATAGCGCCACTAATGTTGAAAATACCGGTAATCCTGTTTTCGGATTAATATCATTTTTCATAGATTCAGATAAACTTACCATATTTTTCCCATCGCCTTCGACGTTATATAACGTCGCCAAAGTACTTACAATAACTTCGCGCGCTGCGAATGACGTAATTAGTCCAACACCAATTTTCCAATCAAAGCCCAAAGGTTTGATAATAGGCTCGATAGCATGACCTATTTTACCGGCGTAACTGTTATGAATCGGATTAACTATTTCAATTTGTTTTGTATTGGATTTATTAGCGTGATCAGCAATATCTGCGTTTGCTTTTGGAAATGAAGCTAAAAACCATAATACGATTGAGACAGCCATAATTATTTTACCGGCTTTTAATAAAAATAATCTTCCACGCATATAAACCTGATGGAAAATCGATCGCATGAGAGGGATTCTATAAGGCGGTAATTCCATTACAAAAGACGATTGACCTTTTACTTTTATGAATTTGCTAAATATTTTTGCAATTACAAATGCAGTAAATGTCCCTAAAAAATACATTAGGATGAATGTCAATCCTTGTAGATTAACCAATCCAAAAACTTTTCGTGCCGGAATAAAAGCGCCTATCATTAACGCATAAACCGGAAGTCTCGCACTACAACTCATCAGTGGTAAAACCATTATGGTTATTAACCGTTCTTTCCAACCGTCTATCGTACGTGATACCATAATCCCAGGGATGGCACAGGCATAGCCGCTCATTAGCGGTAAAACCGATCTGCCGTGTAGACCAACCTTCGTCATAAATTTATCTAACATAAATGCCACACGAGACATATATCCCGAATCTTCAAGCATAGTCATAAAAAATACCAAAATCAGTATTTGGGGTAAAAATATTAATATTGCGCCTACTCCCCCAACAACTCCTTCAACTAATAAATCACGTAAAATTCCTGCGGACATAATATCTAAAATGTAATTTCCAATCAGTTCTATTCCTGCATTAATCCAACGCATTGGATAAGCTGACCAGGTGAAAATTGATTGAAATATGAATACCATTAATGCTATAAAAATTATAGGACCAAAAATTCGATGCGTTAGAATATTATCTAATCCCTCACTACGTGATTTCCTTTTTAGAACATCAATTTCTTTTTCTTTAGATTGCTGTAAAAGCTTATCCAACCAACTGTATCTAATAGTTGCTTCCAACGTACGGTGATTTAAACCTGCTTTATTGATAGCCTTAACAGCTTCTTCCCTAAGTTTCTCAATTTCACTTACAATCTCCGCTTTAAAAAAATGATGACCACTATGTGGCGGACGATATAAATCAACGGCTGACTGCCTTGTAATTAACCGCAGTGCTTGAACTCTCGCAATGCGCGGTGTGTAATCGAATTGTTGTTGTAAAAATTCAACAAGGGGATTCAATAGTTCATGGACTTCCACATGCGATGAAAACAGCATTTTACTTTTGCGTGGGTTACGGCTTGTCCCAGCTGTTTGAATGGCATTTTTTAATTCACCTATTCCCCAACCTTCTAAAGCAGACATCGGCACGACTGCGGAAAATCCAAACTTCTCTTTTAAAACGGAAAATTTTGGTAAAACAATTTTTTTGTTGACTCGATCCATCATATTTAAAGCTAAAATGACGGGAATTCCTAAATCTAATAATTGTGTTGTTAGATATAGATTCCTACTGAGGTTGGTTGCATCAACGACAGAGATAATAGCCGAAGGTCTGTTAATGCCGTGAATCCAATCCATTACCTGTTCAGCAACAACACGTTCATCAATAGATTCCGGTGTTATACTATAGGTACCGGGTAAATCCAGCACATTTACTTGTTCATCACTATCGCTTTTTAATTTACCGATTTTCTTTTCAACAGTAATTCCAGGATAATTAGAAACTTTCTGAGACATTCCGGTCAGATGATTAAATACCGCAGTTTTACCGCAATTCGGGTTTCCTATTAAAGCAACATATTTTAGATTTGTCGCTTTAGCACTCATATTTTTTTACTTTAATATTTTCGGCATCTTTCATTCGTATTGATACATGATAATTACGAATTTTTAATTCTACCAATCCCTTCCATGGTGCATGCTTCACAATTCTGATTTGTATTCCTGGCACAAAACCCATTTCAACTAAACGGCTCTGCAATTCCATTCCGCCGATAAATCCGATAATAG
>JAHJCW010000050.1 GCA_018812885.1 bacterium
CTAACATTTGTAGAGACAGGTTATAAACCTATCTAATATTATCTACAAGATCAAGGACAGATTTTGAATCTGTCCCTACACGTCAATAACAAAAAACCCTCAAGGTTTTAAAAACCTTGAGGGTTTGAACGCTAATTTTTTAAAAAAATAGCAAAGCCTTTAGGCTTTAAAGTATGTTTTTCAAATTTCCCGGCAATCAAATTCCATGATTTATTACAACCGGGTAATATTTTCTTGGATAAATATTGTGTTTTATCTGATGAATTAAATATGGCTACGATCTTTTCATCATTTAACTCGCGGATAAATGCAAATATGCCCTCATCGTTATTGAAATAATGATTTTTATAAGTTCCTCTGCGCAAAGCAGGATAAGTATTGCGAAGTTTTATAAGAGATTTGTAAAAATCTAATAGGTCATGCTCAACTTCTACTTTGTCAGTTGGTCGAGAATAATTACAATTATCCCACAAATCACAAGGATGGGTTTTTTCTTCATCGTAAACGAATTCACCCCAAATCATCGGTTTGCGACAATCAGGATCATCGGCTCCCCACATTCCGACTTCATCTCCATAATAAATAAATGGAGCACCAATAAAGGCAAATTGGAAGGCAGTGATAGTTTTCTGAATATTCTTTTCTTCTAAATTTGGTTTACGGATACTAAAATACTGATTCCATTTTAAATTATTGCTATGATCTATCCAACGATCGGGGTTCACAACTGCAGAAGCTAACCGTTCCATATCGTGGCTGTCTAAAATACTTTGCAGATACAATGCCTTTTCTTCGCCGTAATCATTAATAAATGAATCCAACAGTAATTGCAGTTCAGACGGTTTGATCTGGTGCTCCTTATTAATGAAAAAATTAAACATCGCCTCGCCAAAACGATAATTCATTACTGCATCAAATCTACCGGGAGCTAACCATGGTGAAGCATCAAATTGTTTGTTATTCCAAAAATCTTCCCACCAAACTTCACCGGTGATATAAGCATTTGGATTTAAATCACGTACCCATTTTCCAAATATATTACAAAATTTTATTTGCAACCTTTCTGCTACATCCAAACGCCAACCATCAATTCCATCAGCAGGATCCCCATCACCGTTAGGGTCCATCCATCGTTTTATTATCTCATGCAAATGGTTGCGAATTGGTTCTACTGGTCCGAATTCATCCTGACGAAAAGCAGGTAAATCTTCCACATAACCGGTATAACGCATAGGGTTTCCACCGTTTGGAATGAAAGCAATCGGCAGGTTTTTATATTCATTTAAATGTGATTTGTCCGGAAGTCCGCTTCCTTCAATATTAAACCATTTATAATACTTACTATTTTCACGATTTAAGATAACATCTTGGAATGCCCAAAATGTTAATCCTACATGATTAAAAACTCCGTCAATAATTATATGCATATTACGTTTATGAATTTCATCTATTAATTTTAGAAATAATTTGTCTGCAGCAGTCCATTCCCAAGTTTGAGGATCTGCAGGATTCTCTGAATCTATTATTCTTGTGTCTCCAATAGGATCCGGACCAAAATGACGATCAATGTGATGGTACATTTCTGCACCATATTTATGATTTGAAGGTGAGTCAAAGATTGGATTCAAGTAAATTGCATTAACACCCAAATTCTGTAGATAATCTAATTTATCAATAATTCCTTGAATATCTCCGCCGTACCGTCTTAATTGAAATTGATAATCATAGTCTTGTTCGTTTGCCTTCTCCCAGGGTTGCAATTCGTACCAATCTGATGTCCAGGGAGAAATTTTCCACAAAGTTTGGCGTTCCCATGGCCATACACCCCACAAACTTTCTGCTGTGGGATCATTAGTGCCATCTCCATTATAAAATCTTTCAGGGAAGATTTGATACCAAATTGCATCTTTAGCCCAATCCGGATTATTAGCAAAAGCAATAGTTAAAAAAAAGATAATGTTTATGATTACTTTAATGTTTTTATTCTTTTTCACAACGATACTAACTTAGTAACTCATTTATGAGTTATTAATATTGTAAATATGACTTAAATTACCCACATAATTTTCAAAATAATATGAATATAAATACTGCTGAAAAAGAAATAATTGATTTACTTGCTGAATTTGGTTTAGCCGCAAATTTAGGCAAGACATATGTAGCCTTATTGAATGGCAATCCGGCTACGGGATATGAAATTTGCACTCAATCCGGTGTGCCTCGTTCGGCTATTTATTCTGTGTTAAATAAATTAGAGTCACTTGGGATAGTAAATTCTATTGGTCAATCACCAAAACGGTACATACCGATTCCACCATCCGGTTTAATAGAGCATTTTAGCCAATTACACTCCGACCGAATAAATTTATTAACTGATGCATTAGAACATTTAGACACAAAAGCTGATGCATTTGATTTTTGGCATATTCATGGGTATCGCAATTTGATTTTAAAATTGCGTGAATCAATTTCAAATGCTAAAGGAAAAATATTCTTAAGCATCTGGGCAAAAGAATTAATACAATTAGAAAGTGAGCTGAAGTACGCAGAGGAGCGTGGAGTTGCAATTTCAATATTTTCTTTTACGAAATTAAATCGTCATTTTGGAAATACAATCTCATATAATTTAGATGAAGAAAAATTGGAAAAAGTATGGAATCCTAAAATCATAATGGTAGAAGATCATAACATTACAATTATGGGTAGCACCAACACCAAAAATGGAAATAGAGCCATTTGGACTAATAATAAGGCAATCACAGAAATTGCGACAAATCACATAATCCTTGATATAACATTAGCTGCGCAAAGATTAGAATTTGACCCAAATCCAATTGTTAAACCGATGATGAAGCAACCAGATCTCAATTTGGACGATATGCTTCCCTAAGCACAGAGTATTTGGAGCAGTAATTGAAAAAAGTACAATTTATTTTTGGAATTCATCTACATCAGCCTGTAGGAAATTTCGATTGGGTTTTCGAAGATGCCTATCAAAAAAGCTA
>JAHJCW010000051.1 GCA_018812885.1 bacterium
AGCTTGACGTTGCATGTTTGAACCCATCAAAGCACGGTTCGCATCATCATGTTCAACAAAAGGTATTAATGCAGCTGCAACACTAAGAATTTGGTTAGGTGCGACATCCATATATTCAACCTGAGATGGTTTAACCATTGGAAAGTCACCCTTGATTCTTACTCGTAATAATTCATCGGTAATTTTATTGTTTGAATCTATTTTTGTACTGGATTGCGCAATTAAAACTCTATCCTCATCATCGGCAGATAAGTACTCAATTTCATTTGTTGTATATGCGTCATCTCCTTTTATTTTAACTTTTCGATAAGGAGCTTCAATGAACCCATGCCAATTAATATTCGCCATCAAAGCCAAAGAAGATATAAGACCAATATTAGGACCTTCAGGAGTTTCAATAGGACATAATCTTCCATAATGTGTATAATGTACATCTCTGACTTCAAATCCAGCTCTTTCACGAGTTAAACCACCGGGGCCTAAGGCAGAAATACGACGCTTATGAGTGATTTCTGCTAATGGATTTGTTTGGTCTCCAAATTGAGACAATTGGCTTGTTCCAAAAAATGTATTAATAACAGTAGTTACTACTCTAGCATTAATCAAATCCTGAGGTGTAATTGATTCTGCCTCACGAAGGTTCATTCTATCATGTATTGTTCTAATCATTCTGCTAAGCGCGGTAGCAAATTGATTTTTAAGCTGTTCCCCAACTGTTCGAACGCGTCGATTCCCCAAATGGTCAATGTCATCCATACCACGTTCGCCTTTCCTCATATCCACGAGGAACTGAATTACCTTAACAATGTCTTCCATTGTTAATATTGTATCTTCAACATTAACATTCAAATTGAACTGTTTATTCAACCGGTACCTACCTACTTGCCCAAGATCATATTTCTTGGGACTAAAAAACATACGCTCAATAAATTTTTGAGCAGTTTCCAAATTTGGCGGTTCGCTTGATCGTATCAATTGATAAACTACTTCAAGTGCTTCTTCAGTATTCTGTGTTGGATCCTTCTCTATTGTATTTAGAAGCATCATAGCTTTGAAATCTTTATTTCCGTCGACTACCTTAATTGATTTAACTTTTGATTTTTTTAATATATCTAAAACTTCATTTGTTATTTCAGTACCATGCTCGAAATAAATTTCACCTGTAGCTGTATCGACAACATCTTCTACAATTGTGGCTCCAATAATATTACTCAAATCTTTTGTATCAATTTTAACTATTTGAATGCATTTCAATGCTTCAAATAAGTCAGCATCGGTAGAATAACCGAGTGCACGTAATAGCATTGTTGCAGGGAATTTTCTGCGACGATCGATAATTACAAAGATACAATCATTAATATCAGTTGTAAAGTCTACCCAAGAGCCGCGAATAGGAATAATTCTTGCCTGATATAATTTTGTACCATTAGGATGTATAGTTTGATCAAAAAATACACCGGGCGAACGTTGTAATTGCGATACAACTACCCTTTCCGCACCATTAATAATAAACGTACCTTTTGTTGTCATATAAGGTATGTTACCGAAATACACATCTTGCTCAATCGATTGAGCATATTTACTGCGGTCTTCTTCGTCGGTAATATTCAAGACCAATTTAACTTTAATCGGCGCAGAATATGTAACTCCCCTCTCTATACACTCTTCAGGGGAATACTTTGGAGGTGCAAGATAATAACTTTTATACTCTAATATATAATTACGATGCGAATCTTCGATAGGAAATACATTTTGAAAAACTTCCTCCAATCCAATACGTTTCCGCTCGTCTTCAAGGGTATCTTCTTGCAGAAACATACGATAAGAATCGCGTTGTAGACCAAGCAAATTAGGCATTTCAATGACTGAGTGGATTTTCTGAAAGGAAATCCTATCAGCCATATACATATTATTGGCTCCCAAAAAAGCCTCCTATATTTTTATTAAAACAGAAATTGTAATAAAGATAATAGATTAAGCTATTTTACTTTAATTCAACGGTTGCGCCGGCTTCTTCCAAAGCTTTTTTGATTTCTTCGGCTTCAGTTTGTGGCACATTTTCTTTTACTGCTTTAGGGGCTGAATCAACTAATTCTTTGGCTTCTTTTAATCCAAGACTGGTAATTGCTCTAACTGCTTTAATTACACTGATTTTAGCCTGTCCGGCTGCTGTTATAACTACATCAAAATTAGTTTTTTCTTCAGCTGCAGCTTCTCCTACAACCGGAGCGGCTGCAACTGCAACTGGCGCAGCTGCGCTAACACCAAATTTCTCTTCAATGTTTTTTACTAATTCGGATATTTCTACAATATTTGCTTTCTCTATGTAAGACAAAACATCTGCTCTTGTAACGGCCATTAACTAACTCCTTTATTCAATTTATAGATCTATGATTTCTTTTCTTTTAAATTATTTAACACACCAACCAAGTTAGACATAGTAGCATTTAGTACTATTGCCAACTTCACCAATGGACTTTGTAATAAAGCAGCAAATGTAGCAATTAACTGCTCCCGTGAAGGCATATCCGCAATACTATTGAATTTTGACCCATCGAGAACTGCTCCGTTAAATAACATACCTTTTACAGTTGGTTTTTCAAATTTTTTAGCAAATTCTTTAATAATTTTTGCAGGTGTAGTTGGTTCATCATAAGAAATCGCCATAGCAGTCGGACCAGATAAAAAATCATTCAATCCTTCAATTTTATTATTTTCTGCAGCGATTTTTATCAATGTATTTTTAGCAACATAGTACTCTATTGAATTTCGAAAGAATTCAGAGCGTAACTGTGTAATACTACCAACATCTAAACCAAGGTAATCTGTAAAATAAATTGCTTTAGCTC
Organism: bacterium; assembly: GCA_018812885.1. Lineage (GTDB taxonomy): Bacteria > Fidelibacterota > Marinisomatia > Marinisomatales > JAHJCW01 > JAHJCW01. The sequence continues at coordinate 2,850 of JAHJCW010000051.1, forward strand.
TATCTAACTTTTTGGTTAATTCTTCTACTTGCTGTATATTTTTTTTATTTGGCATTATATTATCTCAAAGCTGTATAATCAATTTTAATTCCCGGTCCCATAGTGGATGATATTGTCATTTTTTTTAAATAGCGACCTTTCACGGATGCGGGTTTAGCTTTCATTATAGTACTATATATTGATTTAATATTTTCAAATAAAGCATTCTCGTCAAATGACACCTTCCCACAGGCTGCATGAATGATACCGGTCTTATCTACCCTTAACTCAATCTTACCTGCTTTTAATTCTTTAACAGCGGTTCCAACATCCATTGTTACAGTTCCGCTTTTAGGATTGGGCATAAGGCCTTTCGGTCCTAATATTTTACCTAATTTCCCTAAGTCCGCCATCGCGTCAGGTGTTGCAACAATCTTGTCAACATCAGTCCAACCTGCTTTTATTTTATCGATATATTCGCTATAGCCAACGTAGTCAGCACCAGCATCTTTTGCTTCTTGTTCTTTAGCACCAGATGTAATGACTAATACTTTTACACTTTTCCCAGTTCCATATGGTAATCCGGTTGTTATACGAATATTTTGATCAGCGTGTCGAGGATCTACTCCAAGATTAATGGCAACTTCAACTGATTCATCAAATTTTGTAAATGATAATTCTTTGATTAATTTGACAGCCTCTTCTAATGGGTATTCCTTTGCTCGATCAATTTTATCTAAAACTATTTTTCTATTTTTTGAATTTTTCATTATTGATCCTAACCAATCACTTCTACGCCCATACTTTTGGCAGTACCTGCAATCATATTAACTGCTCCTTCAATAGTATTGGCATTTAAATCTTTCATTTTTATGGATGCAATTTCTTCGAGATCTTTTTTACTAATCTTTCCAACTTTTTGTTTATTTGGTTCTGCAGATCCCTTCTCGATTTTTGCTGCTTTAATAATTAAAGTAGCTGCAGGTGGCGTTTTAGTAATATAAGAAAAACTCCTATCGGCATAGACGGTAATTTCAACCGGAATCACCATACCCGGCTGATCCTGTGTTGCAGCATTAAAAGTTTTACAAAATTCCATTATATTGACGCCATGTTGACCCAATGCAGGTCCGACTGGTGGTGCTGGATTAGCTTGCCCCGCCTTAATTTGAAGCTTTATAAATCCAATTTGTTTTTTCGCCATAATAATAACCTATTTTTCTAATTCAACTTGCAAATAATCTAATTCAATTGGAGTTGGTCTGCCAAAAATACTTACAGAAACCTTTAACTTTTGCTTATCCGTGTTAACTTCCTGAACAAATCCCGAAAAGTCCATAAATGGTCCATCAATAACTTTAACCGCATCTCCAGTTTTAAATGGATGGGAAGACAGTTCAACATCCTTACTTCCTTCTACAGCACCAATTATTCTACTGATCTCCTCTGGTTTAAGAGGTTGCGCTTCTCCACTAGATCCAATGAAGTTTATTACACCATTAATATTCTCAATTAAAAATTTTGATTCTTTAGTGATTTCCATTTTTATTAATATATATCCCGGGAAAAATACTCTTTCACGTATCTTCTTCTTCCCTTCTTTCATCTCGATAATATTTTCCGTAGGAACCAAAACGTCCTTCACCAAATCCGAGTACTCACTATGAGAGACCCCAAATAGGATTGCCTCTTTAATTTGCTTCTCCTTACCAGAGATTACTCTTAATGAATACCATTCCATATTATTAAAGAATAATGCTCAATATTTTGTTTAAAATCATATCGACTACAAATAGAAATACGGCTATCAATACAGAAAAAGACAATACAACATAGGTTGATCCCCTTAGCTCATCCCAAGTAGGCCAAGATACTTTTTTCAATTCAAACTGTACTTCTTCAAAAAATTTAATAATTTTTTTAATCATTATTACAGAATCCTTAAGCGATGCACCAATTATCCCTATTATCGCAGTGTGATAATAGCAGGAGTGGCAGGAATTGAACCCGCAACCCCCGGTTTTGGAGACCGGTGCTCTACCAATTGA
>JAHJCW010000052.1 GCA_018812885.1 bacterium
AAATAAATGAATTTTAATAATTGGTAAGGAATTGAAATAATCCAAGATAATCCAATTGTTATTTTTTGAAGAAAATTTGCATGTATGCTAAACAGCTTGATCATACCTAGAATTTTTCTAACATGTTTAACAACCGATAGTTCTCCACCAACTGATGCAGATACTTTATGCCAAACATTTGAATTTGGTGCATACAAAATATTTTTCCCATATGACCTAATTCTTAATGATAAATCTACATCTTCCCCGTACATTGGATATGATTCATCAAAACCGCCTATTTCCTCAAAATCTTTATAGCGCATGCAAAAACAACAACCGGTGGCATAATCCGTATATTGAGAGCATGAATACTTACGACTATCGTTTTTCCTAATTCCATTATGATAAATTTGGCCTAACCATAAATTAACCTTACCACCGGCATACCAAATTCTGTTTTTCACATTTGTATAAAATATTTTAGGTACTGTTTGTTCTATGTTCGAATTTTCCATCAAAGGTTTTACAAGTGGTTCGATAAATTTTTCATCAACGATCGTATCATTATTTAAAAATATTATATACTCGGCATTCCTATTTTTAATGAACTCAAATCCTGCATTATTCCCTGCAGCATAACCGATATTAGATTCTAATTGTAGAATATCAACGTTAGGATATTTCACTCTAATTGCACTTACTGAATCATCGGTTGAACCGTTATCCACAATTAAAATTTTGTAATTAGCATACTGGAATCTAGTTAAGGATTCTAGACAATCTAACGTGAGATCCTTGCCATTCCAATTCAGAACTATAATGTAAACTAATGGATTCATTCCTTGGCTAATTCCATTAGATTATCTACGAATTTTTCCCATGAGAACAACTGTTTATGAGTTTGAATGTTATTAGAAAACTCATCGAATTTATCTTCATTAAAATATTTAACAATTGCTTTGGCAAACTCACTTGAATCAGGTTTTACAACATAGCCGGTTTTACCATTAAGTACAATTTCTGCCAATCCACCAACGTCACTGACAATAATAGGTATATTAAAATTGTATGCAATTTGTGTTATCCCACTTTGCGTTGCTGTTCGATATGGTAGTGTGACAACATCCGCTGCTGAAAAATATTCCGAAACTTCATTATCGGGAATGAATTTTAATCTCAAATCTACTGAATTTTGTATTTTCAACTTTTTAATAATATCATAATATTTTTCTGTTTTCTCGTAACATTCGCCTGCTACAATCACAATAAAATCCTCAAGTTCCCGCTTGATTTTTGGAATACTATTTAATAAAATATCCAATCCTTTATATTCACGAATCAAGCCAAAAAATAAAATTACTTTTTTTGCTTTTATATCAAGATTTTGCCTTGCGATTTTTTTATCAAGCGTATTTCCAAATATATTATAAATCGGATGTGGTGTTAATCTATATTTTGCATTCGGTACAATTTTTAATAAATCCGATTTAACTGACTCCGACATTACCACAAATCGATCAATTTTATTGATTAATATTTTAGTGAAAATTTTATAAATACTATGATTTTCATGTGGGATTAAATTGTGGCAAATTGCTATTGTTTTTACATTTTTCTTTTTCTTTAATGATACAATAATTTTACGAAGTGCCGGGGCAAAAAATGGCATCCAATAATGAACAACAACAATATCAGGATTGAATTCGATAATTTTGTTAGCCGATTTACTCCAAGTAAACGGATTAGTTGAGCTTAAAATTCGTTCATTCTTAGACGACTTATTTACGATATCTTTGTATTGTGTTTTCCCGGGGAAAAGAATTTTGGGATACAGTGTTGAATAATTAATTAATTGTAATTCGTGTGATTTATCTAGTTCTTTTGATAATGCCAAATTGAAATCTGAAATTCCCCCGCGATATGGTGGAAAAGGTCCTATTAGTGATATATGCATCGATTGAGAATCGAATTCCAGAAAAAACTAACTACCTAGGATCTGCTTCACTCGGTCTTCGCGATTTTGAGTCGTTTGAGCAACCATCTCTCCGATTAATCCGATTGAGAAAAACCATAATCCTAATACAAAAAGCATGACGCCAAACAACATCATCGCAAAATGTTTTTGGAATGGATGATTAAAAAATATTTTTAGAAAAACCACATATAATTCACTAAAAAATGATAGTCCTATGCACGATAATCCGAATAAACCAAATAAATGTAAAGGTTTTTGAGTGTAACGGTTCAAAAAGAGAATTGTAACTAAATCAAAAAATCCATGAAATAAGCGCGAGCCGCCATATTTTGTTACACCATATTGCCGTTCATGATGCTTTACGGGAATTTCTGCTATACGAAATCGTTTTTGTCCTGCTAATGCCGGTATATACCGATGCCGTCCTCCATATATATCCAATGATTTTACAACAGCTTGCCGATATATTTTCAAGCCGCAATTCATATCGTGAACTTTCACACCTGTAATTAATCCGGTAAAAAAATTGGCAATTTTTGATGGAAACCGTTTAGTCCACGGATCCTTTCGATTTTTTTTCCAACCGGTAACCAAATCATATCCTTCTTCAAGCTTAGATATTAAATGTGGTATTTCTTGTGGATCGTCTTGTAAATCCGCATCCATAGTAATAACATATTCTCCTTCCGCTATTTTGAATCCCTCTGCTAATGCTGCTGATTTACCATAATTACGGTGCAATTGAATTAGTTTGAAATTTGATTCGCCTGATGCAATTTTTTCAAGAATTTCTATCGATCCATCTGTTGAACCATCATCCACGAAAAGTACTTCCCATTCTTTTTGTGATTTAAGTATTTCTTTTAAAGCTGTCACAAGCCCGGCAAGTGATCCTTGCTCATTATAGACTGGTATTACAACGGATAACGATTTATTCATATCAGTTAATCGGTACTTGTTCAGGAATTCCTTTTAACAAATCAAGATTCGATTCGCCATAATCTCTTTCAGATATTTTGAATTCGATCATTGTATTAAGAGAATCAAAATTAAAAGTTATCCTGTCCAATACCATTCCTATTTGTGTTGTAGATGTTTTAAAATTTACTAAGTTTGAATCCCTTTCAAAACCGGATTCTTCACTAGATTTTAGATACCTAATTGGAATTTCTCCCCATAATATTTGAGCAATATCATAAGATTCCACAATTTTGAATATTGGTATTAAATTTCTAACGTTAGAATCATATTGAAGATTTTTCTGCATATCCCAAAGATTTATTTCACGTGGCAAAGCTTGGACAAACAGCACTCTTCTCCCGAAAATATCTCTAAATTGAATAAA
>JAHJCW010000053.1 GCA_018812885.1 bacterium
GTAAAAGCATCGGGCTGAGTGTTTGCAACTAAGGATAAATCCGTATTTTCTATAATACCACCTTTGTTCACCCCTGCAAGCACTTTGAAATTCACTCTGTTTTTATTATCAGTCTGTTGTTGTATAATACATGAACTGAATAACAAATATATCAGAATTATTTTTTTCAATCTTAGCATATACAAAATTATCTACGAAGATTAAAAAAAGCATTAACATATGATAAAAAGAGAAAATTATTTGGGTTTTCTTAATCGACTAAGCGATACATTGGTTATACCAATATAAGAAGCAATATATGGAAGCGGGACGTAGTTTTCAATCCCGGGGAAATCTTTACGGAGTTGTTCGAGTTTTTCTTTTCCTGATTTAGTAGCGTGGAATATTTGCTTTTGTAGCTTTGACTTGTAAAGATCAATAATAACTGATGATGAAAACATAATTAATTCGGGATACTCATTTCTGATATTTTCGAAAACTGTTACATTTATCTTAGCAACAATACTTTTGACCTGAGCCTGAATTGTAAGAATACTTCTATTATTGGTTGTCCGGCAAAAATTGGGAACGATAATTGATTCACCAAGGTAAAAATCTAAAGTTGTTTCATTTCCATTTTCATCAATAGTGAATTCACGAAGGATTCCTCTCAGCAAAAAATAATCTTTAGAATTAATTTTCCTTTGTGAAGCGATTTCAGTACCCTTTTCTATTGTACAAATATCAAATAAAGGGATCAGCGTATCGATCACACTTAAAGGAACAGGTGCATATTTATTAAAAATCCGTGTAAATATATTTTTTATTTCATTCATCGATTTTTCTAAGATTCAGTTGATTAATAGCGTCTATTTGCGTGACGACCAACATTTGGAATATGGGGTGTTGGGCGTTTTGAAACACCTCAGCATCATACCGTTATATGTTTAATGAAATTTGCTCTTTCTCAATTTTGTCAATTCTTTCTGCCACTTTTTGGCATTGCCAAAAAAATTATCAATTTTAGGATTTGTTCTATTCATTTTCAATTAAGTCGAATCTATTTATAAAATTTTAAAGATTAGATATGCTTATATCGTTAATATTTTTTCTTATAGAGGACAATCTCTTGAATGTCTTTGATTTGATTCCCTTCTAAAACATTAATAATTAGTGGTTTTACTTTTCCAATAAAATCTCTTTTTTGGAAATCGGTTTTGATTTTTTCGTCAAGCTCTAATTTATCTATTCCTTCACTTAATTTTGCTGAAAAATAAAAAGCCACTTTGAAATAACCATCAAAAACTGATAGCCACATGACGGTCTTCTTTTTATAAATTATTTTGCATAACCAAGATTTACCATCCTTATAGTATCTCCATTCATAGATTAAATTGTATGGTTCATTGGTAAGTTTTTCTTTAAGATTATTATAAATTGAATATTTTTCTTTTAATGCATTTTGCAAAAATTTTGAAGCAGGGAATTCGTCTTTATTAATAAAGACGGGTTGTTCTTTCATATATATTTCCTTAAAAGCGTATAGTATTTAATTTGATATTTGGATTTTATTACCCTTGATAAGTAACCAAAGCATTAATATTAATTCACCAATAAAAGTAAACATTCCTATTTGTAATGAATATCCAAAATAAACTCCAAGGCTATCAACGATGTAGCCGGCTGAGGCAATGATTACTAAAATACCTAACCATTTTGGGATATAAGTTGATTTATATATCAATACACCAAGTAATAACAAATGAAAACCGAATACAAGTAATCCTCTTTGCCAAATGTAATTAAACGTATTTAGATCAGGCATCTTGATCAATGCAACTGTAAATATTATAGCATATACTATTCTAAACAGAGCCGTCAGAAAGGAAAAATTTGAATTAGCAGGTTTTAATAATATATACAATGATATTGCCACAATCACATCTAAAATGATTATTATCGCAATTCCGATTATTGATAATGTAGTAGCTTGCAACGATGGAAAGATCATGAACGCTAATACGGTCATTATCAACAAACTGAAACCGGCCGTTAAGGATGCTTTTTGAATATTTGTTTTCATAATTAAACTACCATATAATGTTTCATAATTATCCAGTCAAATAAGCGGTTTGGTAAAATACGTTTCAAGAATGCGGCAAGTTTCTGATCGAATGCACCAATAACATAACGTAATCTTGGATTGGATTTATTAATTATTTTTACCAATAATTTTGCAATCAGAATTGGATCTTGGCCATTGTTCTCATCATTTTCAATCACTTCAATAACTTTACTGAAGTTTTCAGATGTGGCGGAAATTTTATCAATATCGCGGCGTTCCGTGAAATTTGTTTTAAAATCTCCCGGTTCCACCAATACAACTCTGATCTTCGAAGTACGCAATTCTTTATAAAGTGCTTCGGATAAACCTTCGACGGCGAACTTAGCCGCGCTGTACATACTTTGGAATGGCAGCCCTATTAATCCGCCAATTGAGCTAATATTTATAATTAATCCGAAATCTTGTTTGCGCATTATCGGTAAAACCGATTTTATTAAGCGGACTGTGCCAAAAAAGTTGGTCTCAAATTGTTCTTTCGCTTTATCAATCGATGTGTGTTCTATTGCGCCTGCGATACCGAAACCGGCATTATTGATCAATACATCCAGTTTGCCTTTGTTCTCTATAATTTGATTTATAGCAGTTTGAATGGAGTTATCATCGGTTACATCCATCTGTAATATTGTATAGTCGTTGGGTTTCGGAAAGGAGCCCGGATAACGTGATGTACCAAATACAATATGACCTTGTTGCGCTAAATATTCGGCAGAAGCCTTACCAATACCGGATGATGCACCGGTAATTAAAATAACTTTAGAATTATCAGACATTTACAATATTTTATATTAATACGCGTCTTTGGTGACCGATTTTATCGAACATCTCAAGACAGAAATCTAACTGTTCGCGAGTATGCGTTGCCATGTAGCTTGTCCGCAATAAAGACCTTCCGGGCGGAGTGGCGGGGGAGACGATTGGATTTGTGTAAACTCCAGCCGCCAACAAATCTTTCCACATATAAAATGTTTTAATATCTTTTCCGATAATAATTGGAATAATTGGAGTTGTACTTTCTCCCACATTGTAGCCCATTGCTTTTAGATTACCGTGCATATATTCGGTATTCTCCATCAATCTTTCACGCCGTTCGGGTTCCTTTTTAATTATCTCTAAAGCAGCTAAGACAGATGCTACATTAGATGGTGGAAGTGATGCTGTGAAAATCATTGTCCGTGTGTGATGTTTAAGATAATCAATTATTGCCTCTTCGCCGGCGATGAATCCACCTAGACTGCCAAGAGATTTACTAAATGTTCCCATTATCAAATCAACATTATCTGTAACGCCAAAATGAGCGGCCGTGCCATTCCCCATTGGACCTAATACGCCAAGCGAATGTGCATCATCTACCATTACGCGAGCATGGTGTTTATGGGCCAAGTTTGTTATCTCTTTAAGTTTAGCAATGTCTCCTTCCATGCTAAATACTCCATCGGTTACAATAAAACGCGCACGATTTGGATTAGCGGAAGCCAAATGATATGCTAAATCTTTCATATCATTATGTTTATATTTTCGTTTTATTGCGCCGGAAAAACGGATGCCATCGACGATTGAGGCGTGATTATACTCATCACTAAATACATAATCATTATGACCGGCAACGGCAGCGATAACTCCAAGATTCACACCAAAACCGGTTGAAAAAACTAATGTACTATCCATATTGACAAATTTGGCAAGTTTAACTTCTAATTCATTATGAAGCGTTATATTGCCGTTTAGGAATCGGCTGCCAGTCAATCCTGAACCATAAGTTCTTAAAGCCTTTACTCCCGCTTCAATAACCTTTGGATGATTCGATAAACCAAGATAATTATTTGATCCTAACATTATTTTCTTTTTACCGTCGATATATACCTCAGTGGCATCAGATTTCTCAATATTTGGGAAATAAGGATAATAACCTAAAGCTCGTGCGGTTTTAGCGCGAGTGAACTGATACATTTTAGTAAAAACATCAGGTACGCGACCGAAATACCGTTTACGAGTGGCAGTCATTTTTTGTATAGCAACGTCTTTAAATTCGATAAACATTAAGTCTCACCTCTTACATAGTAATTGTTCGAATAACTCAACGAAATGTATCACAAAAACATAATCTAAAAAATAAAAAATCTTAAGCAATTTTATACTGCAAATTTCATCATCCGCATGACTTCAAAATAGTCTTTTGTTTGGAAAGTAATTGTTTGTGGTTCAATGAGTTTGCATCCAGGATAGAATGATGCATCGTAGGCTTGCTGATGCTTTTTAAAGCGTAATTCGACTTCATATTTATCGTATTTTGGAAGGATGCATTTAGATAAATCGCTTTTTAAAGCGGACTCTGCTCCTTGCCAAATCTTTTCAATCGCAGCTTTGGGATGTAAGTTTAATGTTGAATCTCCGATGCCTTCTTTAACAGCAACTGTGGTTATATTTTTATTGATATTTTTCACATGCTTGCATAATTCATCATCACCTGCAAGAAATGCGACAGGAACATTCATTGTCGCAGCCAAAAGTCCATGCAATAAAAATTCAGAGGCATAGTGTTCATTTATTTTCAAATAATCAACGTATGAACCGCGCATAGTATGGGCTAAGGGATTGCCACTTGAGCCGGCTCGTGAATGATAGCCAACAAACATTAGCGCATCAAATGTATTATCCAGTTCTTGTACCATGGCATTCGGGTGCCCGCTCCAGCCGCGTATTAGTTTTACGCCATCCGGTAATTCTTTGGCAGTTATGTTTCGACCAGTACCATGCGCATCTTGGACGACAATTTCCTTTGCACCGGCAGCCATTGCACCTTTACAGGCAGCGGCAACTTCGGCAGTCATCTGTTTTTTAAATTCTGTCCAATCCGGTTTCTCATTATCGCATTCGTCCCAATGCGTTGAACCGCAAACACCCTCGATATCGGCACTTATGTAAATTTTCATAGTTAACTCCTTGTTCAAATTTATTAATTTAAATAGTATTTATCTAATTTCCATTTTAATGGATTTTCGATAATATATCTTTGGCTATTGAACAATTCATTTTCATCACGAATCACACGGTCGTAAAACCGTGTTTGCCATTTGAATGGAATATCGTTTTTATTGGCGTATTTGGTAACCGCGGATTTGAAGGAACGGATAATTGATGATAACGAACCAAATTGTGGTGAAATATTTGACATTTGTAGAGACGTTGCATGCAACGTCTCTACGTCATTATTATTAATAACATCATCCGGTTTATCAATTCCAATAATTCCATGTATATGGTTTGGCATAATTATGAATTCATCCAATTCAACGAATGGAAAATGGTTCGGAATATTATCCCAACACTGTTTTGCGAATTTTCCTACTTTATCTAACACAACGTTTTCATCAATAATTTTACCAAAATGGTAAATTTTATCGGTGGAACAAACTGTTATAAAATACATACCGATGTTTGCATAATTCCAATGTTTTAATCGTGCTGTTTCAACACGGTATTTATTATTAAATAATGACATATTATTTTCAGTAGAGACGTAGCATGATACTTCTCTACAATAAACAAATTAATCTTTACTGCCAATCTTGTATGCTCTGCCAATCTCTTCGCCAACTTTGTGGTATTGCCGTGTACCGGTAGCGTAGATGATCGGATCGATCTTCTTGATATCAGGCTTACCGTTGGTCAGGCAATCCTCGTTGGCGTGGGTTTCCATAATTTCTCCGATGAAAACGGTATGCGAGCCAACTTCAATGGTATGGATTACCTTGCATTCCAAATTCAGCGGACATTCCTCTATCATTGGGACATTATTCAGCTTGCCATAGAATATTCTGAATAATTTGGTCTTATCGTTATCCCTGCCGGAATAAATTCCGCAAAAGTCCGTCAGCTTGGCGAGCTTTGAATTAGGTACGTTTATTGAAAAAGACTGATTCTCGACCACACCTTTGTAAGTGTAGCGCTCAGGACGGATCGCTACCGAGATTGCCGGTGGAGTGGAACAAGCGATACCCACCCAAGAAGCCGTCATAAAATTGGGTTTTCCATTTATCATTGTACCAACAAGCACTGTGGGGTAGGGGAACATTATTGTGCTTGGTCCGAGTTGTGTTTTATTATTCATTGTTTTTTTACTGTCTGCATCGCTGATTCACACTGATTTACGGATTCCGCTGATTCAGTACATAAATTTATAAAAGAATTTACTTAAAATCAGTGTTATCAGAGTAATCATACTAATCTGTGATTCTGACTATTTACTCAGCACAAATCGTTTAAACTGCAAACTTTTATCACCAAAATTAATTAGTAATCCAACCTCAATTTTATATGCCCGTAGGTAATTTAATATTTGCGCCCAATGAACTTCTTCAAGTTTTGTGATAGCTTTGATTTCAACTAAAACTTTACCCTCAACAAGGAAATCTGCACGCCTTGTACCCACAGCTTCATCGTGGTAATAAATTGGTATTTCAACTTCGCGCATAAAATCTAAATCAGCTTGACCAAATTCAATGGCAAGACAGCGTTGGTAAATCACTTCTTGGAAACCATTTCCTAAAAATGAATGTACTTTCATTGCACTGCCAATGATTGTTTCAGTGATGTCAGAATATTTGTATTTGGTCATAATTATTCAACTGTCGGAATCACTGATTCACACTGATTTACGAATTCCGCTGATTCATAGTGTAAATTTCCAATAGAATATATTCCCAATCAGTGCAATCGGCGTAATCTGCCTAATCAGCGATTCTGACAATGTTCTCCCCACAATTCCCCAAACAATGCTTATTAATGCAAGTATTGGAAATGTTTCACTCATTATATTTATCAGTTAATATTCATTTGGAAACTGTCAGTATCACAGATTCTCACAGATTAATGGATTATACAGATTCACCACATAAAATTACCAAGAAATCAATCCCTAATCAGTGCAATCGGCGTAATCTGCCTAATCAGCGATTCTGACAATGTTCTCCCCACAATCCCCCAAACAATGCTTATAAATGCAAGTATTAGAAATGTTTGGCTCATTTTATTTTTTCAATAGATTATTGAATAAGGTAAGGAATGCTTGAGCATTAGGAATATCCGAATATAAGATTTTGATAGTACTTTTAGTAAATATTTTAATAGATCTTTTTAACGTTGGATCTTTAACAAAA
>JAHJCW010000054.1 GCA_018812885.1 bacterium
GCGATTATGCTATGGCAGGTGCTGATTGTACTGTCAATCCGGAGGTTGCTCGATTAACACGAGAAATTCATAAAGCCGGGAAACCGATTGGAGTGATGTGTATTGCACCAACTATGCTGGCCAAGATTTTAGATCTCGATAATTTATCGGCAGATTTAACAATCGGCAGTGATGAAAAAACGGCGAGTGATATTAAAAGTATGAGATCCAACCACATAGTGTGTTCTGCTCAAGGAATAATCGTAGATAAAAAAATGAGAATTGTTTCTACACCGGCCTATATGAAAGCAAAAAATATGGCAGAAGCTGCGGAAGGTATAGAAAAGTTGGTATCGGAAGTATTAAAAATGGTTGATAGATAATAAAAATTACTAAATAGTAGCAGTAGCAGAGGCAGTAGCAGTATGGTTAACCATTTACATCTCAAACAATCAGGTTTCAAATAATCGACAGTCTATATCCCTGATTTCTAATTGCTGATTTCTTATTTCCCATTATTCTTCTATAACGATATCAACTGAACCCATTCCAACATTGACGTCCATTGTAATAGTCGGGTAACTACTTTCCCAATTAGGACTGACCCAATATTTATTCTTCTTTTGCTTAAGTCCGTAAATATCTACTGATGATAAAAAGGAAGAATCGACATATATTTCAATATTGGCTTTTTTAGGGAGGATCATATCAAGTGATCCTAATCCAACATCTACATTTATATCAGTATCATAAATTCTATCACCTGTGAGATCTATATCGGCAGAACCTAAGCCAATATTAATATCAATATCTTTTGCTGCAAGATTGCCCAGACCGGAAACTGACAAATCACCTAGGCCATTCTCAATGCTTACCGATTCACAAATAACATTATTTCTTTTATTAATTTCAAGTTCTACATCACTTAATCCACAATTGATATATAATTTTGTAATTGAAATATCTGTCAGATCAATTTCCGCATCACCCACGCCAAAATCTAAAAATAAGTCAGTTTTGATTTGTGGAGGAAAATAGAATTCCATTTCATTATCGATATCTTTTAATTTATAATTACAATTTGCTTTGCTTTTATCTTTTTCAGTTTTTATAGATAAAACGCCACTCGATGACACAGATTCCATCTTGACCTTTGGTTTGATTCTACGACTATCATAGGCAATTGAACCTTCTATAATATCCTTTTTATTGCTGGATCCAATAGTCAGTTCACCCAAGCCATAAGATATCGATATATCTAAATCTTTATATTGACGTGTATTGAAACTATAAGAATCAACCACGTCATAATCATCACAATCGTCACTTTGGGCAAAGATAAATGGACTTGCAATAAGTATAAAACTTAATAAAAATATATTTATTTTTTTCATTGTGTCACCTCATTGTTTTCAATTGAGACAGGTTTCCGTAAATCTGTAAGCAATTCTCGTGCTTTTACTCGTACTTTTGAGTTATCATCCATTTTACTAACCACCTCTAGTAAAGGAATTAAATTACTTGATTTGTTTTTTTCTAAAATATTTAATGCTTCTAAACGCATTTCATAATTGTGGTCATCTAATAAAATTCTTTTACAAGCATTAATTAATTCTGTAGAGGATTGATACTGAGTTAAGGTTTCCATAGATTGCAATCTGACTCTTTGGTCTGATTCAGATAAAACGGATGAAATTAATACTGACCTTACTTCATTATTAGGCGTAATTCTATTAACTAGTTGACCTGCTTTATAACGATTATCAGTATTATCGTCATTTAAAAGTAAATAGTACAATATTTGTCTAATGTTGTGATCATTTACATTCCCTGATACATTGAATCTATCATCGGTATGCGAAACCAATTTAATTGAAGTTGGAGATAGTGTGGATTGGTCTATTTTTATATCTGAAAGCACGCCCGATTGAATTAATTTATTCATATCCACTTGTTCTTGACCGCTGATATTGATTGGCTTATTGTTACCGGATGAAAGCAATAAACGTCCAGCCAAAAGTCCGATTATTACATATGTTGCTACTGCCCAAACAGGTTGCCGTGTCTGTGCTATCGATGTAATACCATGTTTAATTTTATCAAGAATGGTAGACAGAACCGAAACGGTTGTTTTTTTATTACTAATAACTTGAATCTTGCCACGCAGTAAATTCCTGCTACCCTGTAAAAATTCTTCAGAAGGACCTATTGTTGATATCTCTCTTGTCGTATCTATAGTTGATTTTAGTTCATTTACATAATCTCCTAATTCAGAATTAGTTTTTAATTCCTGCTCAAATTTCCTTTTTGATGTAATACTTAGCGCATTACAAATATATAAAGCAGCTTGCTTTTTTTGTTGCTCTGAAATGTTGTTAGGCATAGTGATATTCCTTTAGGCTAATACGTAATTTTTCCATTGCACGGAAAAGGTATTTTTTTACTGTTCCGTCAGATAAATACAAAATATTAGCGATATCTTTTATTTTTAATTGCTGTAAATGTTTTAAAATAAAAACTGTTCTTTGCTGATGAGATAATGTTAATAATGATTGGTTGATAGCCATAATCAATTCTTCACGATTATCTTCGTTGCTTTGCGGATCATAGACCCAATCCAAAAAATTATATTCGCCATCTTCCTTTGGCTCAACAATTGTCATTTTAGAATGCTTTCTTTTATAATTATAGGCGGTATTTACCGCAATCCGATAAATCCAGGTATAAATATCACTCTCAAAACGAAATTTAGATAGATTCTTATATACCTTAACAAACGTCTCCTGATAAATATCTTCGGCGTCCTCTTTGTTTTGTGCAATTTGTAATGTAAGTGTCATTATTCTTGTATCATATTTAGCAACAATTTCGTGAAACGATTCAGTATCGCCCGCTTGTGCTTTAATTATTAGATCTCTGGTTATCCTATCCACGATTCTGTTTCATTTCACTTTTTTTGACACTAATAATAAATAAATGGTTGTCATTGGCCTTCAATGAGGATTGAATATAAATAATTAAATATGATAAAAAAACCCTCATAAACTGAGGGTTTTTAAAGATATTTCAATTTTATTGATTGTTACGATATAACGCTTACAATTTTCTTGTCGCGACCTTTCTTACCAAATTTTACGATACCATCTGCAATAGCAAATAGAGAATCATCACCCGCACGTTTAACATTTAACCCGGGATGTACTTTCGTTCCACGTTGTTTTAAGATAATCCCGCCGGAAAGTATTGATTGACCATCATATACTTTGACACCGAGCCGCTTAGCATTTGAATCACGACCATTCCGGGAACTGCCTTGTCCTTTCTTATGTGCCATTATTTTGATTCCTTCTTTGTTGTTTTAGTCGTCGTCGTAGCCTGTTTTGCAGGTTCCTTTTTAGTAGGTGTAGATATCTTTATACTATTTACCTTTATTGATGAAAAATCTTGTCTATGACCATTTTTCCGTTGATATCCCTTTCGACGTTTTTTCTTATAGACAAGGATTTTTTTAAGACGTCCGTGTTCCAAAATTTCTGCTGAGACCAAAGCACCTTTTACAGCAGGTTTCCCTATTTTTATATCTTTTCCATCATCAGTCAGTAATACATTATCAAAGTTGACTTTATCTCCAACTTCTGAAGTGAGGCGGGCTACCTTAAGCTTATCACCTTCAGCAACTTTGTATTGTTTTCCTGCTATATTTACGATTGCGTACATTTTATCTCCTAAAAAAAGCCTGCAAATTTAAGTCTTGGAATTATCTTTTTCAAGTTCATTTGTGACATTTTTACCATCAGATAAAGTAATAAACTCAAATTGATCTCTGTGTATCTCAGGATTTGCTTCAATTTTAATGTGAACAAAGTTTCTCCACATTAAACCACGCAATGCTCTTTTCTTATGCAACCGTAGATGTTCTTCTATTTCAGGATGCAATAATAATTTTAATCGCAAATTACGATGCTTGGATTTATAACGTCTTAACCAATGATCAATTCTTGTAAGAAGAGTTTCCTTCGATATAATTTGTCCCGCCCCATGGCAAGTTGGACATTCTTCGGTCATACTATCTAATAGACTTAAACGAATACGCTGACGTGTCATCTCTAATAATCCGAATTCTGAAATAGTGGCAACAGCAACTTTAGCACGATCTTTTTTTAGCTCATTTCGTAATTCATTATAAACTTTACGTTGATTATCTTGTTCCCGCATATCTATAAAATCTATGACAATTAATCCGGACAGGTCACGTAATCTTAGTTGTCTTGCAATTTCTCGGGCTGCTTCAAGATTTATCTTAAGCGAATTTAGTTCGTGAAGCTGTTTTCCAATAAATCTTCCGCTGTTAACAACGACAACTACCATTGCTTCAGTTTTTTCGATAACGAGATAGGCACCACTTTTCAGTCTTACTTGTGGACTCATCAATCTTGCTATTTCATCCTCAATACCCATACTTTCGAAAAGAGGTAATTTTAATTTATATAACTGAAGTCTATCACATAGGTTAGGCGAAACATCTTCTAAATAATTGTATAATTTTTTATGTAATTTTTTAGA
>JAHJCW010000055.1 GCA_018812885.1 bacterium
GATTGTTTCGGATTTCACTCCTGTAAACATGACTCTGGAGCTTGAAAGTCTGGAATGTCTGGATAGTAATTGTCCCGATGAACTTGCATGGGAGGAAACTGAAGTGAGCAGTCGATCCAGAGTTATTAGGGGAATTTCGGTTCCTGCCGGTGGAAAGAGAACCATTATGTATTCAATGATCCTGGAAGCTACTCCGGAAATTCATTTTGATAATCATATTTTAAACTTAAACCTAATCCTTTATCTTCCGGTAATACCGGGAATCCGTTAACAATTCGCAAACCATTATAGGGATCATTTTTAATCATCAAATTGCCATCTAGATCAAGATACTCTGCTTGGGATGCCAATTGACCTAAAGCTGTAATTCCAATTGATGATTCAACCATACAACCAAACATAACTTTTAAATTATATTGTTTCGCTGTTTCTATCATCCTTAATGCTTCATCTACACCACCGCATTTTGCCAATTTAATATTAATTCCATCAAATCCTTTAACAAGTTTTTCGATATCAATTGCAGTGCGACAATTCTCATCAGCGATTAATGGTAATGATGAATGATTTTTCAATTCACCCATTTTCCCAATATCATCAGCAGGTAATGGCTGTTCAATTAATTCAATATTTTTGTCAGATAGCCATTCCGTCATCTTTATAGCGGTTTCTAAATCCCAACCTTCGTTAGCATCCACCCGAATTGGTTTATCAGTATATTTCCTTATTATAGATATTATTTCTTTATCTTGAGAGGTTCCCAACTTGACTTTTAATATTTTGTATTCTTTTGCTTCCTCGATTTTTTTTTCTAATTCATTAATATTACCGATCGCGATCGTAAAGGATGTTGGTTGGCTGATAGTACTACTGTAATTATAATATTCGTGTAGAGGAATGTTATTTTGTTGAGTCCACCAATCAAATAAAGCGTTGAGGCATGCTGAACGAAACGATTTTATATTTATAGTATGTCGATCAAATATTTCAATTATTTCATCGATATTTGTGACGTTTTTCGGAAGAGTAATATGACTTTTTAATATTTCAAGAATTTGTGGTATTGACTCATTATATCTTTCAGATGGAGCTGCTTCTCCCCTGCCAATGAAACCGTCTTGCTCTAAATATATAAAAACTCTATCATAATAATCATAGGAACTGCGGGATATCCCAAAAGGATGTATACATTTCAATCGATAAGTTGTATAACTTAACCTCATTAATATTATTTAATTAGAGGAATAATATAATCGTATTTTAACTTCGAAAATTTGGTTTTCTCTTTTCAACAAATGCTGTTGTACCTTCGCGTTGTTCGTCGGTTTCAAATAATTCAGCAAATGCATTTAGTTCAATATCCAGTCCGTTTTCCAAAGGTTCATCGAATCCTTTATGTATACATTTAAGTGCTGCTCCAACGGCTGCCGGACCATTTTTCATTATGGCTTTTGCCAATGAATTTACTTTTTCCGTTAATTCCGATAGGGGTACAACATGATTGACCAATCCGATTCGATATGCTTCTTTCGCATCAATCATTTCACCCGCAGTGATCATTTCTATTGCTCGTCCTTTTCCAATTAAACGCGGTAACCGCTGCGTACCTCCCCATCCCGGAATAATGCCTAACGCGACTTCCGGTTGTGAAAATTTAGCATTTTCCGATGCAATTCGCATATCGCACGCTAATGCAATTTCACAGCCTCCACCTAAGGCAAATCCGTTAATGGCCGCAATTACCGGTTTGGGAGAATTCTCTATCATCATTGTCATCTCCTGACCTTCACGACTGAATTCTAACGCTTCCCGACCTGACATTTTTTGCATCGATTTAATATCAGCACCTGCCACAAATGCTTTTTCACCGGTTCCTGTAAGAACAATCACTCCAACTTTTTCGTTCTTGACACATTCTTCAATTGCTCCTTTTAATTCGGCAACCACGACTTTATTCATTGCATTTAGCGCCTCAGGGCGATTAATGCGAATTGTGGCAATAAAGTTGTTAATATTAATATTTATATATTTCATGGATTTTTCCTAGATTTATCTCCAATATGTTCGACTGAACAGAATTAGCACTGTAAATATTTCCAAACGACCTAATAACATCGCAAACGATAAAATCCATTTTCCTATGTCAGGTAATAATGCATAATTATCAGTAGGACCAAAAGCACCTAATGCCGGTCCGATATTCCCAACCGCTGAGGCAGCAGCTCCAATGGCAGAAGTAATATCAATTCCCATCGCTGTTAAGGATGCTGATGTAAGAGCGAAAATGGCAACATAGAAAAGAAAAAATCCTAAAGTATTTCTAATGATACTTTCATCGATATATCGATTACCAATTCTTATCGGAATAATTGCCCTTGCATGTAATAACCGACGGGTTTCCATAAGACTATGTTTAATAATTAGAAAAACGCGGATAATTTTCATTCCACCTCCGGTCGAGCCACCCATGGCTCCAATAAACATTAATCCTATAAGAGTAAATTGTATAAAATAACTCCACAATTCATAGTCATAAGTTCCATACCCTGTTGTAGTAATTATTGAAACTGTTTGGAACAGTGAATCTCTAAATTTTATATGTGAAAATCCACCATCGCTTAAACTAATAATAATGAATATTACAAAGGTGACTAAAAGAATTATTCCAATATATATCTTGAATTCATAATCACGGAAATAACTTTTTACATCTCCGGACATAGCTCTAAAGTGTAAAGTAAAATTCACACCTGCCATCAACATAAAAAATATTATTATGTAATGTATAACAGAACTCGTCCATCCGCCAATACTTGCATTCATTGTTGAAAATCCACCGGTAGGCATAGTAGTAAACGCATGGCAAATTGCATCGAACCAAGTCATTCCTCCAAGTCCGAGTAATAACATTTCCAAGACAGTAAAACCAACATAGACTAACCATAATATTTTTGCAGTTTCTTTTACACGAGGACGTAATTTATCGGATACTGGACCCGGTACCTCCGCTTTGAACATTTGTACGCCTCCGATTCCTAATAGCGGTAAAATTGCTATCGTGAAAACGATAATACCCATCCCACCGATCCATTGAATAAATGATCGCCAAAATAGGATTCCGTGTGGTAAACTTTCTATTCCATGAGGAAGATTTGGAAGCGTCATCGGATTACCGATAATTGTTGCACCGGTGGTTGTAACACCGGACATTGATTCAAAGAATGCATCAGCAATATTTGGAATTGCTCCACTAAGAATCCACTCTGGCCGTTTTATGTAATTCAATATATGGATAGTACTTGATTTGAAATACAAAAGTCGAAAATCTTATCAAAAAGCGTCTGCTTTGTTGAATACAGTATCTATAAAA
>JAHJCW010000056.1 GCA_018812885.1 bacterium
AACAGCTTAACCAACTGCCTAAATTTCTTATCAGAAATTCGGGAACGCTTAACATATTTGTTTCTCATTGTCATACAGTAACTTACAGCCTTTTATCTTTCGCGTTCTAGTCATGACCCATTTTTTAATATTTCAATTGCACAAAATTCGTTGAAAGTGGCTACCTATAATATCCAAGGAATGAGACCCGGAACCGACCCCGAAACAAGAATTCAACATATAATTAATAAATTTATAGCTCTTGATCCCGATATTATTGGACTACAAGAAATAAACGCTACAAGCACAGTCGATAATCAAGCCAAAGTAATTTCTGATTCCCTAACCAACCATTTTGGAGTGCAGTATCATTACTATTACGAAAAAACTCATGATGCATGGGACAATCAATTTAAGGAGTACGTTGGTATTATCAGTAAATATGAATTTAAAGAGCAAGGATATTTAAACCTTACACCCGGAATGTTTCCTAGGAAAGTAGTTTGGGGATTATTTGACACTTCAATCGGTAAGATAAATTTTTTTAGTACGCACTTAGATTACTGGTCAGCTTGGGTCAATGAAAAAGAAATTGATGAAGTATTAAATTTTGCCGGAGTGAAAATGGCAATGCAAAGTAATAATAATACCATTATTGTAGGTGATTTTAATGCCACGCCCAATACGCCAAGCTATTTAAAAATGACAAACGCCAATTATACTGATTCCTATAAATTTATCCATCCAAACTCTGATGGATTTACAGCTTCCTTTCCGGGTCAAACAATTAGAATCGATTACATATTTGTTCCATCATATTCCGATTTGGTTATTAATAATTCATATTTGTTTGGCGATCAGCCAATCAGTCAGGATTTTTATTGTTCAGACCATCTCGGAATTTTAACGACTTTTTCAAATCCATCTTATGTTGATGTTGAAGATGATGAATATATTACCGCTGAGTTTACACTATCACAGAACTATCCTAATCCGTTTAATCCAAGTACTACAATTAAATATAACATCCCCCTTAATCCCCCTTCGAAGGGGGACAGCGAAGCAACGGGATGTGTTACATTAAAAGTTTATGATATTCAAGGGAATGAGATAACCGAACTTGTGAATGCCAAACAACAACCTGGTGATTATCAAATTGTATTTGATGGTAAAAATCAATCAAACGGAATTTATTTCTATAAATTATCACATGGTAATAAATCAGAAATAAAGAAAATGCTGTTAGTTAAATGAAAGTATAAATAACTTTATAAAAACTGTATGAGCAGGGCGGAATATTCAGCTCAAATTTTCTATCATTAATAAATATTATTTCGTCAGTCAATAGGTTCTTCAATTTCCCATATTGAATTTCTGATTCAATAAAATGTTATAATTAGATTTCTTTTTTAATTTGTTCAATAAATTTATATTCAGGATATAATATTTCTCTTAATTGATCTAATGCTAATTGATTTATATTAGTTTGGCAGATTTCTCTATCAGCATGAAGCAATTTTAATTTTATGTTAAGTTTATTTTCTAAAATTGTTATTCCTTCATTAAATGATTCTAAAAATTGTATGTGATTGCATTTTAAAATGTTATCAACTGCTTCTGATATTGTGAAAGACTTAGAAAACATGTATAATTGGTTTAGTAATTGATTTTTAGAAATTGATTTTAAAAAATATTCAAATGATCCACCTAACCAATGCAATTCTCTTTTCAGGCCCCATGATTGGTGTTGTATTTTTTTTTTACGCAACAGCATTTTATAATGTGAAATAATCCTATCAACAGGATCACTAAGGCATGTTATAGTAAATGTCCTATCAGGCAATTTTAGCGAATGATATGGGATATGGGAAGCACCATAGTAATAATTACCTTGTTGTAATATTATAGGGTGCCACAATGCAAAAACTTTATTGTTAATAATAATTCTATGATCAATATTGGTATATAATTCTTCGTATTTCTTATAATAATCTTGACATTCATTAGCCATAAACATAAATAGCAAAGATTTTCCGCCAGTTTTACGTATGTGATAATGATAGATTCTATAATATTTACCAACGATTGAGTATTTAGCTAATCTTTTACAATATATATTTTTTTTTACCGTTAATAAACAGTCAATATTTTGTTTAATATTTTTAATGTATTTTTCAATCATTCAACAATTTGTAGAAAAGTATAAGAATAGGGTTGAATATTCAACTCAAATTTTCTATCATTTATATATATTAATTCACCAGTCAAAAGGTTCTTCAATTTTCCATATTTTATATCAGATTCAACGGATTTGTTTACAGATCCATTGTTAATTGCAACAATTATTTTCTCGCCAAAATATGATTTCTCGAGTATTAATATTGGACCTTCTGCTTTAATTATTTCTAAATCCCCTAATGCTAAAGATGGGTATTGATTCCGCAGATTATTTAATTCAGCAATTTTATTAAACAAACTCCTTTCATTTTCGCTAATATCTACACCAAACCGCATTGGTCTGCGATTTCCAGGATCCCCGACACCCATTAATCCTATTTCCTCGCCATAATAAACCACCGGAACGCCCGGAATTGAAATATTGAATGCATGGAAATTTGCTAATTTTGAGTAACTCGATTCATTCTGCACTTCATCAGGCGGATTCGAAAATGTTCTTTCAGTTCCGTCATCACTGAATGAAACTTGTCCATCGGCAATTCCGATAAAACGTAATTGGTCGTGACTGGATGTGATATTGCCCATCAAATTAACAGGATGGTATGTATTTAGATTGATATCCAATATTTCCTTCAATCCCGAAAACTCCGGATTATCTGATGCAAATTGAACTCGCGCATTAAAATATATTGCAAAATTGAATTGCGCATCTAATTCACCGGGATTTACATAATCCAAAATAAGCTCATCAGAACCAAATGTTTCACCAATTTGATAGAGATGCTTATTAGGGAATTTTAATTTCATCTCAGCTGTTAATTGTTTCCAAAATGTATGCGGAACATGTTTAACCGCATCTTGACGGAATCCATCCAAATTAAATGTCTCTAACCACCAAATTGCATCATCCACAACTTGGTTAATTCCTTCCGGTGCA
>JAHJCW010000057.1 GCA_018812885.1 bacterium
ATATAGTAGCATTGATCTTTAGCTTATTGCGGATTATTCCTGCATCTTGGATGAGGTCATTAATTTTCTTTTCATCATATTCTACAATCTTCTTAGGGTCAAAATTGTCAAAAGCTTTGCGGAAATTCTCACGCTTTTTCAGAACTATAGTCCAACTCAAACCGGCTTGAAAAGCATCCAATGTAATGTATTCGAACCACTTACGGTCATCATGATTAGGCGTACCCCATTCTTCATCGTGATATTTTAACATTAACTCATTGAAGCCTGGCCAATCGCAAGTTTTTTTCTTTTTACTTTTTGCTGATTCATGATTTTTGTGATCTTTTAATTCTTCCTCAATTTCTTTCAAAATTTCTCCTGTTTCTATATCAATTAATTTTTCTTTATATTTATAAGGAGTAACCGTTTTATCAATTACTCGTAACTTTTGAACCATTTTATTTTTATCATGATACTTTTCACTTCCTGCTATTATTTCGAACCTAGGATTCTGTTTGCTGTTGAAGTTTGGATCTTTCTTTTTACCTTTAAATTTGTCATAAAGATGAACAGTTTCTTTAATATCAATTACAATACTTAGTTTATTTGAATTGCACTTAGGACATTCATGAACAGTCATATTAGTGATTCTGTACTTACAATTTAAACATTGCTTATACTGAGTTGTTTCTGTCATATCTTTTATCTATTTTTCTACTAATACCTTTCCAGATGAATATTCCCAGGAGATTTTTTGGTATGTTCTACATAACCTTCTGAAGTGAGATATTTTAACATTAACTCATCGGAACCGGGCCAATCGCAGCGTTTTAATTCGTTCATAATTTTAATTCGTTTTAATGTTAAATTTTAATTTTATTACGTAATTTATTGAAGAATTATAAAGGATTTTTCAGCATGAAGAAAAACATTATTTTATTTGTCATATTTATTATTTCAGTAAATAAAATAGCATTCTCACAAGATGTCATTAGCAATCATGGGGAATTTATTGAAAGTAAAAGTGAATTTCGTGAAGAAATGACGAAGAAAGCTGAGGAATTTAAATCACTTCAAAAAGAGCCTAAGTTATACTTTAAAATGGATTTTAAAGGTATGGACCTACCTGATAATCCTGAAAACTTCACATCATATTGGCACAATGAACCGGTTAGCCAGGGGCTAACAGGAACTTGCTGGTGTTATTCCTCGACATCTTTCTTTGAATCGGAGATATACAGGCAAACCAATCAAAAATTAAAGCTGTCGGTTATGCATACGGTTTATTGGGAAACAGTTGAAAAAGCACGTCGATATGTACAGGAAAGAGGCAGTTCAGAATTTTCACAAGGATCAGAGGCAAATGCTACAATTAGGATTTGGAAGAAATATGGTGTTGTACCTTTTGAAGTATACACAGGTTTGAAAGAGGGACAACAGTATAATGATCATGGTCAAATGTGGGATGATATGGATACATACTTGAAACATATCAAAGCCACAAGTAATTGGAATGAAGATGTTGTATTATCTACAATTAAATCAATCCTTAATTATTATTTAGGTGAGCCACCAATGTCATTCAAGATAGATGGTAAAAAAATGACTCCCAATACTTATTTAGAAAAGGTTGTGAAGCTTAATCTTGATGATTATGTAAATATATTGTCACTTATGGAGAACCCGTATTATTCAATTGGTGAATATAAAGTTCTCGATAATTGGTGGCACAATAGCGATTACTATAATATACCGTTAGATGATTTTATGATTGCAATAAAAAATGCCGTAAAAATGGGACTCACTGTTGGCATTGGTGGCGATGTATCCGAAGCAGGTATAAGTGAGCACAATGAAGTAGCTATGATACCATCTTTCGATATCCCTAGTCAATATATTGACGAAGATGCCCGTCAATTTCGTTTCAGTAATCGTTCTACTACCGATGACCATGGCATTCATGTAGTTGGCTATCAAGATAGAATAGACGGGACTTGGTTTTTGATAAAGGATTCCGGCAGTGGTGGTCATACAGGTCCACATCCGGGCTACTATTTTTATCATGAAGATTACATTAAATTGAAAATGATAAATTTTATCGTTCATAAAGATGCCGTAAAAGATTTGTTAAGAAAATTCGACTTAGAGTAATGATTAAAATTGCACCATCAATATTATCAGCGGATTTCTCCGATTTGAAAAGCGCAATTGCGCTATGCCAAAGCGCCGGTGCGGATTACCTTCACATTGATGTAATGGATGGGCATTTTGTACCAAATTTAACAATTGGCCCGGTCGTGTTAAAATCGATTAGACCAAAAACGGATTTATTCTTAGATGTTCATTTAATGGTTACCAATCCTGAAGAACTCGTTGAACCATTTGTTAGAGCAGGTGCAGATAATATTACCTTCCATATTGAGGCAATTGAAAATCCAATAAAATTAATTGAACATATTAAATCATTTAATAAGCAGGTAGGTATCTCTATTAAACCCGGAACATCCTTGGATATTTTAGATCCGTATTTAGAATTAATAGACTTAATCTTGATTATGTCAGTTGAACCCGGGTTTGGTGGACAGCAATATATTCCTGAGTCCACTGCTCGGATTCAGCAATTAGATAAATCGTTGAAAATATTAGGAATTCGTAAACAGATATTAATAGAAGTAGATGGCGGTATAAAATTGTCGAATGCTAAAATTGTAAAAGAGGCAGGTGCTGATATTCTTGTAGCAGGGTCGGCAATATTTAACGCAGAAGATCCGCATGTCGCAATCGAAAAATTCAAAAATATATAAAAGATGAGAACATATAAAGAAATTGAAAATTTTATTGAGTGGTCTGAAGAAGATAAAGATCAATTTGCAGTTAGTGTGATTAAAGGTTTAGTTATGGACGGAGTACGGAATGCCAACTCTGGTCACACGGGCGGAGCAATGTCCTCTGCGGATTTTGTATATGTACTATTTACTGATTTCCTAAACTTTGATCCTAATAATCCAAAATGGTTCAATCGCGACCGCTTTGTTTTATCTGCCGGTCACGAATCTATGTTATTTACTCAGTTTTACATTTGATTGGATGGTTTAAGAAAAAAAATCTTAAGCAATTCCGTCAGCTTGAAAGTAATACACCCGGTCACCCTGAAGTTAAATTGCCGGGAGTTGAAGCAACTACCGGACCATTAGGACAGGGAGTTGGAATGGCAGTTGGTATGGCGCTGTCTGAAGCTTTTCTGAATGAAACTATCGGTAATTTATCAAAAAATGCTAAAGACCTTGTAAATCATTTTACTTATGTATTAGCAGGAGACGGCGATTTGCAGGAACCGGTTAGTCTAGGAGCTGCAGCATTAGCTGGACATTGGAATTTGCACAAACTAATAATGTTTTATGATTCGAATTCAGCACAGATTTCTGGTAACACAAATCGGGCTGATTCCACTGATATAGCATTGGTATTTGAAGGACTTGGTTGGCATGTACAAAAAATCAACGGACATGATCATAACGCCATCAGGGATGCAATACAAACCGCACAGGTTATTGAAAGACCTAATATAATTATTGGTGAAACAATAATTGGTAATGGATGTGCAAACATGGAAGGGAATCATAATACGCATGGTGTGCCATTAGCACAGGATGAAATTGATCAAACAAAAGTAAAATTTGGATTACCGGACAAACAATTTTATATCCCCCAATGTGTAACTGATCACTTTCAGAAAAGGTTTAGTGATTTATTAGATGCTAGTGCTGATTGGAATTCACAATTAGAAAAACTTCGTAAAGAAAAAACTTTTAATACAAAATGGTCTCAGATTGTGGAAAACAAAATATTGGATTTGGGTCTCCCTGAATTTGACAAAGATATAGCTCTTGCTACACGTAAAGCATTTGGAATCACTTTGGAAAAATTTGCGGAACAAATCCCGCATTTGGTCGGTGGATCTGCAGATCTTGAACCATCAAATTACACAAGTGGATTTGCTAATATATATCGTGATTTTCAAAAGGATAATCGAATAGGGCGTAACATTGCGTTTGGGGTTCGAGAATTTCCGATGGCGACCATTTTAAATGGAATGGCGTTGCATGGTGGCATGATTCCATTTGGCGGTACTTTTTTAGTTTTTTCAGATTATGCACGACCGGCTTTGCGTTCAGCAGCTATGCAGGAAATTAGAGTCATTCATGAGTTTTCACACGATTCTTTTTATGTGGGTGAGGACGGACCAACTCATCAACCTGTTGAGCACATCATGGCGCTGAGGACTATACCAAATTATACTGTTTTCCGCCCGGCTGATCCTAAAGAAACAGCAGTTTGTTTTAAACTAGCTATTGAATCCAACGATAATCCCAGTGCTTTATTAGTAACAAGACAGAACTTACCCGTACTGCCTTTTAGTTATAATAAAATTGAAGATGGTGTCAGAAAAGGAGCTTACGTTGTTAAAGATTGTGATGGACAGCCGGAAATCGTTTTATTAGCTACTGGTTCAGAAGTATCTTTAGCTTTGGAAGTAGCAAATATATTAAATGGGAAACGGGTTAGAGTTATCAGTATGCCATCATGGGAATTATTCGATCAGCAATCAAAAAGATATAAAGAGAGTTTGATTCCCACTCGTGGCTGCTTAAAGGTATCGCTTGAAGCGGGAATAACACAAGGTTGGGAAAGGTATGTGGGACCAAGCGGATTAATGATTGGATTAAATACTTACGGATTATCAGCACCTTATCAAGACCTTGCCAAGCGATTTGGATTTACTCCAAAACAAGTTGTTAGTAAAATTAATAAACATCTAAAGAAATTATTATGAAAATCGTTCTTGCTGCCGATCATGCCGGATTTGACTTAAAAAATCATGTGAAGGATTATTTGACTAAGTCAGAATATCAAGTTGAAGATTTTGGTGCTTATGAATATGATTCCACCGATGATTACCCCGATTTTATAATACCGGCAGCTCGAGTGGTTGGAAGTTCTAAAAATACATTTGGAATTATTTTCGGAGGTTCCGGTCAAGGCGAGGCAATGGCCGCCAATCGTGTGAAAGGCGTAAGAACAGTTGTATATTATGATGGTCCAAAAAAAATTATCAAATTATCTCGTGAACATAATAATGCGAATATTCTGTCATTAGGAGCAAGATTTATTTCTAAAGAAAAAGCTATCGAAGTGATTGAATTGTGGCTAAAAACACCTTTTGAAGGCGAAAGACATTTACAGCGTATCAAGAAACTTGATAAATGATTTGAGAATTTGAAGTGTGATGTC
>JAHJCW010000058.1 GCA_018812885.1 bacterium
CAAGTCCAGTATCGCCCACATAATGAAAAACCGACATATTATAATATTAGAAATGTATTAATAGCTAATCTTGTATATTAATATGAATGATGATCAATAAATGGAAAAAATAATCATACGATCATCATTGGCTCTAATAGCACTGACAGTATTGTCTTGTAAAATGATAGATGAATTTTGCAATAAACCACCTACAGCATCATTTACCGTTAGTCCGACCTTAGGTACAATAGACACCGTATTCGATTTTAATGCTAATAGTAATACTAATAATCAAGATGCGACTACTGATTTATTGGTTAGGTGGGATTGGAACAATGATGGTACCTACGATACAAATTATAATACAACTAAGACTGCAACTCACCGGTACACAGCACAAGGAACCTATACGGTTAAACTTGAAGTAAAAGATAGTGAAGGGTTGACATATACTACAACTAAGACATTTACAGTATATACAGGAATAGTAACAGATATTGATGGTAACTCGTATTATACAGTGCAAATCGGTGGTCAGTTATGGATGGCTGAAAACCTAAAGACAACTAGTTACAAAAATGGCGAAGCTATACCAAATGTGACTGATAAAGTTCAATGGTCAAATATTACAACAGGATCATATTGCAGTTATTACAACGATGAGAGTTATGTATCAATGTACGGTATGCTATACAATTGGTTGGCTGTAAGCGATAATCGAGGTTTAGCACCGACTAGTTGGCACATTCCGAGTGATGCAGAATGGAAAGAGTTGGAAATGTATTTAGGGATGAGCCAGTCTACAGCTGGGAAATATAGTTGGCGTGGCACGGAGGAGAGCAGTAAATTAAAATCTACAAACGGATGGTACGAGAATGGTAATGGTACAAATGAATACGGCTTCTCAGCTCTTCCCGGAGGGTATCGTCACATCAATGGATCATTCGTTAATATGAGTAGCTACGCTACATTTTGGTCATCTACAGAGACGAATAGTAACAACGCCTTCTACCGAAGCTTGAGCTACTATGACGGTAAAGTGTACCGTTACGACTACAATAAACATTACGGTTTTTGTGTTCGTTGTATCAAAGACTAGTTGCGCATTTAATATTTGTCAGTTTGATTAAATATAAATATTGCAATATAGTCATAGTAAATATTATTGTATTATCGACAGTAATCATTAAATTTGACCCCATAAATAGATGATATTTATTTGCATAGATAATATTAATGAACAATAACAATTACATTTTATCGTTTTCTAACTATCTCCGGATAGCGCAATCGTAGTGCATCCAATCCGTTATATATTAATCTTCTAAATTGCAATTCTCTAAATAATGAAGAATATCACTATAACATTTCCTGATAAATCTACACGTTCATATCCCGTCGGTATTACACCGATGGAGATAGCAGAATCTATTGGAGAGCGTCTTGCAATTGCAACTGTAGCTGCTAAAGTTGACGACATACTCGTTGACGCGACTTACAGTATTCAAAAAGACGCTCAGGTAAATATTGTGACCGGAGATTCTCCCGAAGGTCACGATGTTTTACTACACAGCACCGCGCACTTGATGGCGCAAGCTGTAAAAGAATTATTCCCAAAAGCTAAAGTTACAATTGGTCCTGCTATCGAAAATCGTTTTTATTATGATTTTGATATTGATGGTACTTTTTCCGATGAAGATCTGCAAAATATTGAAGATAAAATGCGAGAATTGGCAAAAAAGGATTATCCTGTTTCGCGAAAAGAACTGACAAGAGCTGAAGCAATAAAATTATTTCAAGAGATAGATGAATTGTATAAAGTCGAAATTATCAAAGATATTGATCCGAGTGAAAGATTAACTGTCTATCAGCAAGCTAGTTTCATTGATTTGTGTCGTGGACCGCATGTGCCATCAACTGGAAAAATTAAATATTTTAAGGTTTTGGAATCTTCCGGTGCATATTGGCGTGGTGATGAGAAAAATAAAATGCTGCAACGTATTTACGGTACGTCTTTTGGAAGTAAACAAGCATTAAAAGATTATTTACATTTTTTAGAAGAAGCGAAAAAACGAGATCATCGCAAACTCGGAAAAGAGTTAAAAATATTTACATTTGATGAGGAAGTTGGACCTGGCTTACCATTGTGGCTTCCAAACGGAACTGTAATTATTGAAGAATTAGAGAAACTTGCCAAGGAAGTTGAACGTAAAGCAGGTTATACTCAAGTACGTACTCCTCATTTGACTAAAGGCAAATTGTACGAAAAATCAGGTCATTTAGATCATTACAAGGATAGTATGTATCCCGCAATGGATGTTGATGGAACAGATTATTACGTCAAGCCGATGAATTGTCCGCACCATCACAAAATATATGCCTCATCAAAGCGCAGTTATCGCGATTTACCAGTTAGATTATCTGAGTACGGAACATGTTACCGATATGAAAAATCAGGTCAGTTGTTCGGTTTAATGCGTGTCCGCAGTATGCAAATGAATGATGCGCATATCTATTGCCGACCGGATCAATTTAAAGAAGAGTTTTTAGCGGTTTGTAATTTGTATTTTAAATATTTTGAAATATTCGGAATTGAAAAATATCAAATGCGCTTAAGTTTGCATAATGTAGAAGGTTTAGGTAAAAAATTTGTTAATGAGCCTAAACTATGGCTTAAAACCGAAAAAATCGTAAAAGAAGCACTTAAAGAAGGCAATTTCAATTATATTGAAGTACCTGGAGAAGCAGCATTTTATGGTCCGAAAATCGACGTTCAAGTATGGAGCGCAATTGGTAAAGAGTTTACCTTAGCTACCAACCAAGTTGATTTTGCTATTCCAAGTAAATTTGGGTTAACATATACATCTGAAAAAGGCACCGAAGAAACTCCAATATGTATTCATCGTGCACCTTTAAGTACTCATGAGAGAATGATCGGGTTTTTAATTGAGCATTATGGTGGAGATTTTCCATTATGGCTGGCTCCGGTACAAGTAACAATTCTGTCTGTCTCAGAAAAGACAAATGATTATGCCAAAGAAATTTATAACAAATTGTTTGATCACGATATCAGAGTCAATCTTGATGATAGACCTGATAAAATTGGTGCAAAAATACGTCAGGCCGAAATTGAAAAAGTCAATGTAATGGTTATAATTGGCGAAAAAGAAAGAGATATTAAAACAATATCTGTACGCCGTCGATTTATTGGTGATTTAGGCTCTATGAAATTTGATGAATTGATTGTTCAGTTACAAGATGAAATTAAACTAAGGAGAAATACCAATCGCAAAGAAGAATAGAATTCGCGTAAATGAAAAAATTATTGCCGATAAAGTTAGATTAATTGATGCTGACGGCAACCAATTAGGAATTGTTAGCGTTGCAAAGGCGCTTGAGCAGGCCGGTGAGGCAGAATTAGATTTAGTGGAAATATCCCCCAATGCGAAACCTCCGGTATGTAAAATATTAGATTATGGAAAATTTAAGTACGAAGAACAAAAACGGGATCAGCAAAGTAAGAAAAAACAACATGTTGTTAAAATAAAAGAGATTAGATTGCGACCAAGAATAGATCAACATGATTTAGAAACCAAAGTAAATATGGGTCGTAAGTTTTTAAAGGATGGGTGTAAATTAAAGGTTACATTAATGTTTCGCGGACGTGAATTGTCACGTCTTGATTTAGGCGAAATAGTTCTAGATAAAGTTGCAGAAATGCTTACTGATATAGCTGAGATTGAAAAACGGGATCCGATGGAAGGCAGACGAATAACAGTGATGTATTCTGCAAAGTAGGAGAAAAAGATGCCAAAACAAAAAACACGACGCAGTGCAGCAAAACGGTTCAGGTTAACTGGAGCCGGAAAGCTAAAACGCAACAAAGCAAACCATAGACACATGCTCATTAGACGTTCTAAAAGTGCTAAGCGCAAGATGCGCAATTCAGGTTTAGTTTCTAAATCTGATGAACGTAAAGTACGTCGTATGTTGTCGGTTTAAGGAGGGATAGATGCCACGAGCAAACAGTTCTGTCCCAAGGCATAGAAGACATCGAAAAATAATAAAGCAGGCCAAAGGCTACTATGGTGCCCGGAGCCGCATATTTTCAGCTGCTAAAGATGCGGTTTGGAAAGCAGGTACATATGCTTACCGTGACCGCAGACAGAGAAAACGGCAATTCCGTCGTCTCTGGATTACGCGGATAAATGCTGCGGCACGGTTAAACGGAATTTCCTATTCTGCTTTTATAGCCGGTTTGAAAGATAATGGATTTGAGCTAGATCGTAAAGTTTTAGCAGATTTAGCAGTTCATAATCCAAACGCTTTCACTGAACTGGCACAATCGATTCAAAAATAACTATGTCTTTGAAAGACAAAATCGGGGCAGTTCGGAGTAATTTCCGAACTGCCATCGAGAGTTTTCCAACTGATTCAATCAAGCTAGATGAATTACGTATCCGATTTTTGGGACGTAAGGGGGAAATTGCACAATTATTTAACACAATGGGTTCTATTCCTGCTGACGAAAGAGCCAACGCTGGTAAATTACTTAATGAGTTAAAGATTGATCTGCAATCTGCATTTGATTCCGCTATAAAAAATGTTGATCAAAATCAAAGAAAAAAGGAATCTGATAGTGTAGATTATTCATTGCCTGGAATTGAATTACCTATTGGATCAATTCATCCCATTGAGCAAACGTTAACGGAAGTTAAAGATATTTTTAAATCTATCGGATTCTCAATTGCCTACGGACCTGAGATTGATGATGAATATCACAATTTTGAAGCTCTAAATATACCAAAACATCATCCGGCGCGTGATATGCAGGACACATTTTTTGTGGAAGATAACGCTGTTTTGAGAACTCATACTTCCAATGTTCAAATTCATCTGATGGAAAATGAAGAACCGCCAATTCGTTATATCGTACCGGGCAGAGTTTATAGAAATGAAGCCATCAGTTATAAGAGTTTTTGCTTATTTCATCAAGTTGAAGGATTATATGTTGATAAAAATGTTTCTTTTTCAGAATTAAAGGGTACGTTAGATTATTTTGCAAGACGGATGTTTGGTGAAGATGTAAAAATTAGATTTAGACCAAGTTATTTCCCCTTTACAGAACCAAGCGCTGAAGTTGATATTTGGAATTCTGAACGTAATCAATGGATGGAAATATTAGGTTGCGGAATAGTCAATCCTAAGGTATTTAAAAATGTTGGCTACGATTCGACAATATGGCATGGTTACGCGTTTGGAATGGGAATTGAACGTATTGCCATGCTGAAATATAAAATTCAAGATATTCGTCATTTCTACCGCAATGATATTCGTTTTCTGGAGCAATTCTAATGCGATTATCAATCAATTGGTTAAGGCAATATGTTGATATCAAGGAAACTCCGCAAGAATTAGCAGATATGCTTACAATGCTTGGTTTTGAAGCAGAAGTTGCTACAGATCTATCAAATTTAAAGAATATAGTAACTGCTAAAGTTGAATCGGTTGAAAAACATCCCAATGCGGATAAATTATTAGTATGTCAAGTTACTGATGGGAAAGAGACAGTATCGGTTGTTTGTGGTGCTCCAAACGTAGAAGCCGGACAAAAAGTAGTATTTGCTAAAGTAGGAGCAATTTTACCCGGTGATTTTGAAATTAAGAAAGCTAAAATTCGCGGTGAAGTAAGTTTTGGAATGATCTGTGCTGAAGACGAATTGGGTATATCAGAAAATCATGAAGGAATTATGGTTTTACCGGAAGATACAAATATTGGTATTCCGATCAGCGATGTTCTAAATGAAAAATATGCAGCCCTTGAATTGGATATCACACCAAACAGACCAGACGCGTTATCGCATTATGGAATTGCACGTGAAATTGCTTTGAAAACAAATCGGAAATTAAAATTTCCGGAAGTAAAACAGATCAATCCGATTGGAACTAAAGGAAAAGTAACAGTTAATATTTCTGATCCTGATGGATGTCCACGCTATATTGCCGGTGTTATTGATAATATCAAAATTGGTGAAAGTCCAACTTGGATGAAAGAATTATTGAAATCTGCCGGGCAGAGATGTATTAATAATGTAGTTGATATTTCTAATTTTGTATTGTTGGAAATGGGACACCCCACGCATATTTTTGATTATGCACAATTACCAACTGATACCATTGGAGTTAGGCGCGCTACAAAAGGGGAGAAATTTGTTACTCTTGACGAAGAACAACATACACTTGATAAGCATCATTTATTGATTACGGACGGGAAAAACCCAATCGCTTTAGCGGGAATTATGGGTGGATTAGGTTCGGCAGTATATGATGATACAAAAAAAGTATTGATCGAAAGCGCCTACTTTGATCCTATCACAATTAGGAAAGGGTCAAAATCATTAGGAATGCTAACCGAATCGTCGCGCAGATTTGAACGGGGCGCTGATCCTGATGGAACAGTTATCGCATTTTGGAGAATCGTATCGTTATTGAAAGAATATGCCAATGGTGAATTAGTATCAGAGATGATAGATACTTATCCAAAGAAAATTAAATCTCCTAAAATTCAGCTGCGAAAATCTGAATTGAATATTGTTGCCGGTTGTGAAATCTCTGATAAATTTATAGCAAAAGCGTTAACCGGATTAAATATAGAATGGAAAAATATTAATGATAGTGTTTGGGAATGTTTACCTTCAAGTTTCCGTCCTGACTTAGAAGGCGAAATTGACCTAATTGAGGAAATCATCCGAGTTTATGGATATGACAATGTCCCGGTAAGTACTCGTTATGGTAGTTTATTCAATTATTCTAATTCTGATCCAAAAGCTAATATTTCTAAAGTAATAAACACTTTATCCGGTTTTGGATTTAATCAATGTTATAATAACTCATTATTATCAAAGGAAGAAGCCAAATTATCGGGAGAGAATCCAGTAAAAACTATTAATCCTTTAAGTGAAAACTTATCTGATATGCGCACTTCCTTATTACCGGGATTATTAACGAATATTGATTTCAATATCAAAAATGGCAATAAAAATCTTCAACTTTTTGAAATTGGTCAGGTTCACTCACAAAAGGGGAAAGGATTTAAAGGTATAGTTGAAAAATCAAAAATATCAGGTGTAGTGTATGGTTTAAGTAGGAAAGCAGACATTCATAATGAAACTCCTATTTCGCAATCCTTTTTCTCATTAAAGGGCTATTTGAATAGTATAATAAAACGAACTCTCAATACAACAACAGAATATATTGAGACAAATCACATTGAGTTTGAAAAATGTTTTACAATTAATGTAAGTGGTAAAAATATTGGTTTCATGGGAATTGTGGATAGTGGATTAATGAAAAGTTTGAAATTAGATATTGAAAATGAAGTATTTGGATTTGAGATTGCTGTTGATTT
Source organism: bacterium (assembly GCA_018812885.1). GTDB lineage: Bacteria > Fidelibacterota > Marinisomatia > Marinisomatales > JAHJCW01 > JAHJCW01. The sequence continues at coordinate 7,391 of JAHJCW010000058.1, forward strand.
ATTACTTGAGCTATTAACCGAACCTATTCTTTTTAAGCAAATTTCAAAGTATCCATCAATTGAAAGAGATTTGAATTTTGTCATTGATGAATCAATTATGGCGGGAGATATTTTAGATAAAATTCAGAATATGGAGATTGATCAGTTAAAATCCATTACTCCCACAAATATATTCAGGCATGAAAGTCTAGGAGAGAATAAAAAGAGTGTTGTATATAACCTAATCTTTCAAGATGATGCGAAAACACTTGAAGATAAAGATGTAAACTCATTTATTGATGAAATTATAAGTATTGTTAAAGTAAAGTTTAATGCTAAATTAAGGGTATAACCGAAGAATAGTATTCTTCATAATTAAGAATAATTAATCGGAATAATTATGTCAGACACATCTAATCTAGTAAAAGTTTCAATTTTAGGGCAGGATTATACAGTTAAAGCTCCGGCTGATGCTACTTACATTAAAGAAGTTGCCGAGTACGTTAATGAGAAAATGAAGGAAGTACAAGACAGCATTGGGCCTGATCAGTCTTCAACGCGTATTGCTATTTTGGCGGCAATGAACATTTCGGACGAACTTTTTAGTATTCGCAAAAATAAAGATAATATTTCTTCAAATATTGGTGGCCGTATTTCATCGTTGATCGATTTAATCGACGAAAGTTTAGCAACTCCTTAATATTATAAAAAATGCCCAAAACTAAAATACTTTCGGGCAAAGAGGTAAGTGAGTCAGTTTATAATAACTTGCTTCCACGTATTCAAAAATTAAAGCAGAAAGGTATCACACCCGGATTAGCAGTTGTTTTAGTTGGCGATGATCCCGCATCGCAAGTTTATGTAAACAGTAAATCCCGTAAATTCAATAAATTAGAACTTTTCTCAGAAACAATTCTGTTACCATCTGATACAACCGAAACCGAATTAATCAGTAGAATACAAGAACTAAACAATGACAATAGATTTCACGGTATTTTAGTTCAATCACCTTTACCTAAGCATCTTGATTATAATAAAATAGTATTGGAAGTAAAACCGCAAAAAGATGTTGATGGATTCCATCCACTGAATGTTGGGAAATTAGCATCTGGCAATCCGCAATTCATTCCCTGCACGCCCAAAGGTGTGATGCGAATTTTTGAACATTATAATATCGAGTTAAGTGGTAAGCATGTTGTTGTTCTTGGCAGAAGTAATATTGTTGGAAGACCGCTATCTATCTTAACTAGTCTAAAAACCAATTATGCCAACGCTACTACGACAATTTGCCATTCAGGAACTCCTGATATTCCTAAAATTACCAAACAAGCGGACATCATTATTACCGCCATCGGTGTGCCGGAAATGATTGATGAAACATACATTAAGCCGGGAGCAGTTGTAATTGACGTAGGAATCAATAGGGTAGAGGACGATTCTGAAAAAGGGTATAAGCTCGTAGGCGATGTTAATTTTGAGAGCGTTAACGG
>JAHJCW010000007.1 GCA_018812885.1 bacterium
CAAGATTTTCTAATGGTTACATTTGATTTGGTCGCCACTGCACAGAATGGAACTAATATAAATACTCGTTCAGCTGGCGGACTGAGAGGTTTGTCACGACAGATTGGTGCAGAATTATTTGACGAACAATGGATTTTACGCAAAGCGAAAGAAATTGGCGAGCAAGCGGTAGAATTGACCACTGCAGAAGAATGTCCAACCGGAACAATGGATTTGGTATTGGCACCTGATCAAATGATGCTACAAATCCACGAAAGTGTTGGACATGCCTTAGAAATTGATCGAATTCTTGGAGATGAAAGAAATTATGCCGGTTGGAGTTTTGTAAAATTAGATGATTTTGGAAAACTTCAGTATGGCTCAAAATTAATGAATGCTACTTATGATCCAACCTATACCGGTCAATTTGCCTCATTCGGATTCGATGACGGTGGATTAAAAGCTGATAAGGAATATTTGATTAAGGAAGGATTATTGATGCGTGGTTTGGGTGGAAAAGAAAGTCAAATACGATCAGGAGTTCCCGGTGTTGCTAATTTTAGGGCAAGTTCATGGAATAGAGCACCAATTGACCGAATGGGAAATATCAATTTAGAACCCGGTGATTCAACTTTTGATGAGATAATATCTTCAGTTAAAAAAGGTGTTTACATGGAAAGTAACCGCTCATGGTCAATTGATGATTACCGGAATAAATTCCAATTTGGCTGCGAATATGGAAAATTAATTGAAAATGGTAAGTTGACCAAAACCGTCCGTAATCCAAATTATCGGGCAATCAGCAATCCGTTTTGGAAAAGCTTGGCAATGATTGGTAATCATGATACTTTTAAAATGTATGGAACTCCATATTGCGGAAAGGGCGAACCAAATCAAACTATCAGAGTTGGGCACGCTTCTCCGGTTTGTTTATTTAAAGATGTTGCCATATTTGGTGGCGCGTAATAGGAAGTTAAGTTATTATGGAACAAATATTTAACAAGATAAGTGATAGATTATATTCTAATTTGAAAACAGGTGAACATCTTACTTTATCTTTAGATGGTGAGAACAGTCAATTCATCCGAGTTAATAATGCCAAGATTCGTCAAACCGGATTGGTAAATAACGCTGACTTAGCGTTTGACTTAATTTATAATAATCGTAATTGCCAAGGGCAGATAACACTAAGTGGTGATTATGATAATGATTACAAGCGTGCAGTTGAGGAGCTTAATTGCTTACGGGCGGAAATTGTACAATTACCGGAAGACCCATTTATCGTTTTACCGGAAAATACTGGTTCATCCCGAGCGAGCAAGAGTGCAAATGGATTAAAAACCGATCAAACTGTTGACTCACTATTGCCGATTATGGCTGGAGTTGACTTGGTTGGTATTTGGTCTTCCGGACGGATTTTTAGTGGCAGCAGCAATTCAGCCGGACAAAAGCATTGGTTTGATACTGAGACATACTCACTTGATTTCTCACTTGTCAATAAAGACCATAAAATGGTTAAAGGAACTTTTGCCGGAAGTGATTGGAATCAGTCTAAATATGAGGCATATATCAAGGATGCTAAGATAAAATTAGAATTGATGAATAAAAAACCGGTAAAAATGAAGCCGGGAAAATACCGCACATGGTTTGAATCAAAGGCGGTTTCGAATTTTCTTTCAATGTTTTCATATCAAGGTTTAAGCGAAGCAAATATTAGGCAAGGTAATAGTGCTTTCATCAAAATGCGCAATGAGGGTAAAAAATTGTCTTCACTATTTTCACTAAACGAAGATTTCCGCTCAGGATTAGTACCGCGTTTTAACGAAAGAGGGGAGATTGCACCTGAGGTGTTATCGATTATCGAAAAAGGAAATCTTGCGAATACTATGGTTAGTTCGCGGACTGCTAAAGAATACAAAGTTAAATCCAACAATGCTAGCGGGGATGAGGTGTTGAGAGCTCCCCAAATGGCTATTGGTTCACTTGCCGATGAAAATGTTCTAAAAAAGTTAGGTACAGGATTATTCATATCCAATTTGCACTACCTTAATTGGAGTGATAATATTGGTGGAAGAATTACCGGATTAACGCGCTACGCCTGTTTTTGGGTGGAGAATGGTGAGATTGTTGGACCTATCGAGACTATGCGTTTTGATGATACAATCTACAATTTATTTGGTGATAAACTTGAAGCAGTTGGCGACAATATAAAAATAAATCCGGAAGTTGAAACTTACTTTGGTCGTCAATATGGTAATATCACTTGTCCGGGGATGCTTGTTAAATCATTTGAATTGACATTGTAGTGTCATTCTGAACGTAGTGAAGAATCTCTGTAGTATGAATAAAAGGGAAAACCTGAGATTCTTCGTTGTTCCTCCTCAGAATGACAAATTGTGCAAGATATGAAAAAACTTACACTAATTCGTCATGGTAAATCATCTTGGGCTAATTCATTATTATCTGATTGGGAAAGACCTCTTAATAACCGTGGTAAAAAGGACGCTTTATTAATTGGCTATAAATTAGAAGAAGAAAATATCATTCCGGATAAAATCATCTCAAGCTCGGCCAAGCGGGCTTATGATACTGCTAAGCGTATTGCTGAGTGCATCAAATATCCTGAAAGTAAAATTGCCATTACCGATGATATTTATTTGGCAGGATTACCGCAATTAGTCCAATTAATCCAAAATTTGAAAGATAAATGGAAGCATGTTTTCCTGTTTGGGCATAATCCATATTTTACAGAATTACCCAATTTATATGGTAAAAATAAAATATTAAATTTGCCGACGACCGGTGTTTATCAAATCACTTTTAAATGTGATAAATGGGCTGACATCTCACTTAATAATGGGGGGAATTCTTATTTTCTTACTCCTAAGCAGTTGAAGGAATAGATATATTTTCCTATATAAATTATTTTTGAAAAACAGGCTCAATTAATTATTATTAAATCGAGCCTGTTTTTTTTAAACCTATTTATTCAGACAAATTCATTATTTGGTTTTTAATGGTCTATCAGAATTAATAAGCAATTTGCCGGCTGGCGCATAATCACTAAAGGTACCACCCGGCATTGTGATTGTTGTAGCATTCCACGTTTCACGAAAATTAAGCGATGGTCCGACTAATGTACGTGTTATCTGATTAGTTTGTCCTTCATTTAGTACAATTTGTAAGGTTGGAATCGTTGGGTCGCCAGCGAAGGAATAATAGTGAACTACGACATTATACGCACCCGGATTTGCAGCCACTGCCTCATGGCTCAATCTAAAATTCTCTGGACCATATCCATATGTATCATCCACATCAAGCCAACCGCCAATGTCAGTTTCCTTATTAGTATACCCGCACCACTCGCCGGTAGGATCTTGAACCCACAGATCAACGTCACTACTCGGACCTAAATTCCAGGTTAAGGTCACCTTCATTCCATACGTTGGAAAATTGCCATTTATAGTTATTTCATCAAAGCCAATACCTCCATCGGTATTAAAAGCTTCGACTCGGATTGTGTTCCAGCCGCGTTGTAAAACAATTGCTGTATTATCCAAAACTCCGGAATTAACACCAATTGTTTGAGATGAACCATTTACAATTAGTTTGGCAAAGAGAATTGCAGTATCACTTACATCCCCGGCAAGATAAACGATTTCATCGGTTGTTTCTACACCATTTTCAGGGCTAGTGATTGTTACGGTTGGTCCAGCGACTCCTGCTCCTACTATAAAACCGGCAGTAGATTGACCGTAGGAATCAATATTATCAAGGAAATCCAATCCTTTGTCATAGAATCCATTACGATCTACATCAATAACTACATCATATTTTCCGGCTGTTAGAGTAGCGGGCCATATTAGTACTCGACCCTCGTTTGTACAGCCATATTGCGGCGTATCGAGTTCCGGGACTTGTGTCACATCATCGAGTGGATCTCCGTCATTCCATACAGCCTGATGTATAACTACATATTTATGCACCCATTTATGAGTGAATTGTTGAATTCTAGGATTCAGATAGGCATAAACATTATCGGTCGTTTGAAAAATATCTACATATTCATAGTTATTATTGCAGGCAATCTGCACTTGAATATCTTCACCAGCTGTGGCATATGTTTGAACCATAAACCCAACCGGATAATACCCATCTACTAAGTCGCCGGCCGAATAATATCCATCGCGATCAAAATCAGCAACAATATCATAAGGTGCAACTAGTGATGGATTAGGCCATACTCTAGTATGAAATTCGCCATTACCATTCACAGTCACTATTTCTGGTGCACCAGATACATCTGTAAGAGGTGTACCCAACTCCCAATATCTAATATCATCCACAACATAAATATCGAGTACCGCACCAGAGGTAAGATTTTTACCTTTTGCCCATACCGGATGTTGATTCCTTAAAAATGAATTTTGAGCATAACCATCTTGATCAGCTGCAAATACAACGGGTGCTCCATAGTCGACAGTGAACTGTTGAGTAGTAACTAATTTGCCATCAATGTTATATACTTCGATCGTGAATGTCTCAACATCTAACACTTTACTGAGTGATCGACCATTTGATCCACCAGGGAAATCCAATCCTAAATCATATCCGATCGCGGTAAGAGGAATTTCGCCATTAGCATCTGTTGTAAGCGTTGCTTTTGCTACCTCAATATCACTCTGATTCTTTAATGTAAAGTCGTAAACGGTTGTTGGTAAAAGTTGACCGAATCCCCAAAAAGCACTTTCTCCCCCTTCTAAACCGGTACTGGGATTTCCCTCTCCATCAGAAAGACTAATATTACCTGTCTCAGAAAATGGCGAATCTGTTGATTTATCACAACCGCCGAGAGAGAGAATGAGAATCGCCAAACCAATGCCTATTACATACCTTTTCATTATTTGCTCCTTGTTATAATAGTAATTAATTTTTTTTGATTTTAATGTAAATTTTTTGAATATCTATTTAATTTCAAAAATTTGTAAATAATTAGAAATCATAAATATTCACGGTAGGATAATACAATTAGAGAGCCTAAATATCAATCAATATCTAATTATACCGAATTATTAATATTATTATTCCGCTAAAGTAAAGGTATCAATCAACTCTAATGTATCGGGATTAATTACTTCACACCAAACCTTTTTCCCATCAACATGGATAAACAGAACGGCGTACTGGGACGAGAATTTATCAACCCAATTCGTCCAGGGAGTTACTTCCTGTCCATAATAGGGAGCACCTGCAGTACCGTTAGTTATAAATGTAAGCGGACGGTATTTTGTCAATTTTGGTTTGCCATAATTCTCTGGATAAATTGGCATATCAGCCGTTAAACGCATACGGTGATAATTATGCTCATCACTGGTAAGTACGGCAAGCACTTTTGTACTATGATTCATTATTATATCTAAATATTCATCACGATTTTCGATGATTCCTTTTGCCACCGACTTACCTGCTACGTACGGTCGTTTGGAGTTGTCACCATAGTACCACATGGCATTTGCTACATGTCCGCCATTTGGAAATACCGGTGTATGCTGAGTTACAAATACATGGTCAATATTATTGTCTTTTTCCAGTTGATGCAGTGTGCTCTTAAACCATTCTAATTGGCTATCCATAATATAACCATGCAAGTTGCCGCCATGTTCCGGTGTACGCCAAATAGTGGGAGAATACCAATAATCAGCATTTAGCACGACAACAGCAATATTGTCATATATATAGTGGAAAATAGTTTCCGCATACGGTGGAAAATCAGTGCTGTTTGGATCGGAGTCATAGACCGCGTCATCTTCACTAGCGGGTCCTTGCACGGAATTCACAAAATTTTTAGCATACAAAACTTCCGACGAGTGTTCAGCAAACGGGAAATGGTCGATTATAGCCCATTTTTCACCATTTGAGAATATATACCAGTAACCTTCGTGATTGCCAAATCCGGTTACAAAGGGTATATAATGAGCGAATGGTTCAATAGCTCTTTTCCAATTTGCATATTCCAGGTTTATGGACTCCGCACTCGCCTTATTTCCATCGATCATATCACCAGTGAATTGAAAAAAGCGTGCATTTTTATAACTGGACAATACTGCAATCCGTTTCATGACATAAGCATTGGCTCCCTTAATATCACGTTCACCACCGCCTGCATTTCCACGTCCGTCACTAGCATAACCGAAAGTAAACGGTTTCCGTGAACCCGGCTCAGGTGCTGTATGGAAAGAATAGGTATCTTGATATTTACCATAGTGAACCGTATATTCGTAATCCATATCATCATTTAACTTGGAGATTGGAATTTCATGATGTGTATCGGCAACCGCTTCTTGAAAAACATGTTCACCAACAGTAATCTCGGTTTTAATCGGTACGCTTGTCTCAAATGAAATGGTTGCGCCACTGTGGGTCAATATGTTAACAAAAGGTCCTTCAATGATGGATGGCACAACCTGAAAAGGTTCCTCTGCTGATACTAATATTTTTCCATCATAAAGTATCTCACCGGCTTTGTTAGAAATGCGGTAACCTAACCTGATCAATTTAGATTTTTCCCAACCGGTAATATCAAAAAGTCCGGATAAATTTTCCTTGATATTAATTTTTGCTTTTCCCGAATCGATTTTTGACCGACTATGAAAATACATTGGATAAGGATGTTTAATACCATCGGTCTGAATCAGACCGTAATATAACCAGCCGGACATATCGGTATTTTGAAAATCAAACTCTATGCCTGTTTCTGTACCAACGGGAATACTCCGTAAGCTTGATAAACTGTAATTATCGGTATTAGGTATCGATGGCAGAATATCTCCATCTTTAGTTGTGAATATTAGTGTGCCGGTAGAATCATAGGACAGATTTGTATACGATTTGGGAATAGCAAACTTTTCCTGAGCCTGAATATTGGCAATGCTAATAATAATAAAAAATGTTGTAATAATTTTAGTGATAATTTTTACCATCAGTTAATTCCGTAAAGTTATTTCATGATTTAATCAGATAAGTGAGCGGAAATTTAACAATAAACAAATAAATAAAACTTACTTTCTGATTCAAAAGGAGTTAAAGCAGTTATACATTGATTTTACCCTCCAAATACATAACTGCTTTTCCCTCAATTAAGACCCGATCCTTATATAATTCACAGGTCAATTCACCACCTCTTGCAGATAATTGTTTTACATTAAATAGGTCTTTACCGAGTTTATTAGCCCAATATGGTGCAAGTTGGGTATAGGCAGAACCAGTTACGGGGTCTTCTGGAATACCCAAATTTGGAAAAAAACATCTTGCTACAAAGTCGTATGTTTTTGATTGTGCCGTAA
>JAHJCW010000059.1 GCA_018812885.1 bacterium
CAGTAGAAAAATATAATAATGGTAATTATGAAGAAGCTGAAATAATCCTTGAAAAGATTTCCCCTTTTGAAAAAGAATATTTCAGCGAAGAGATTACCCTACTTACGATGAAAATTAAGTACCGTTTAAATGATTATCGCATGAGTAAAGAAATTGGCAAATCCTTATTACGCGACTATCCAAATAGTGAGTATAAAACTGATGTATGGATTACATTTGGTGATATCTTTATTGCCGAAGGATTATATGATGCGGCGTTCCGAACATACGTTAAATCATTTAAGGAAAATGTTAACGTAAATTATCAAAAAAATATAGTAAAAAGAATTTTTATAGCATTGCAGTTGGGGATTTCCTCAAATATTCCCGAGGAATTATTATCGATTGAAGTTGACCAAGATCTGATTCAGGTATTATTATTAGCAAAGGCACATACAGAATTACAAGCCGGTCAGTCGGCAAAAGCTGCCAATACATTATCCCAGATTGATAACAAGAATTTATTAGAGATCAATCATGATTATTATTCTAAACTAAAAGATAAATTAACTGATATAACAACAGGTCGTGCAGTTGTTGGTGTTGTTTTACCCCTTTCAGGTAGGGATGCAAAATTTGGAAAGGAATTTCTTGATGGACTTAAGTATGCCGAAGAAAATAATTCTTTTAATGATATGGAATTATCTCTGATCGTTTATGATAACGCCGGGGATGAATTAAAAACATTAGAGGCATTTCAAGCTTTATCTAGAAATCCAAATATTGTTGCTGTAATTGGTCCGATTTCTGCCACTAACTCTATCATAGCAGGGAGTTTAGCAGAAACAAGCGGAATACCATTGATTTTGCCAAGCGCTGCCATTGACGGCTTAGCGGAAATTTCCGATAATATATTCTTAATGAATTCTGATTTAAAAAATCGCGGGAGTTTAGCTGCACAGTTCATTGTTAAAACGCTAAAGGCGAAGAACATCGCCGTGCTGGCGCCGGCAGATAAATTTGGTAAAAGTCTAGTTGATGCCTTCAGTGAGGAATTAAAAACCTATAATCAAACCCCACAAATTATAGAATGGTATTCCGGAATTCCGATTAATTTAGAACGACAATTTAAAGCTATTAGAGCTAAAGCTTGGGAATTGTCCGATAGTAATGATTCTTTAGATTTACTGAATACAGCTATCGATTACCAATTTGCTGAAAATATGTTTGTAGAAGAAATGACTGCCGACGATTCAGCAGATGTTGTCCTGAATTCTATTGATGCAATTTATATGCCGATTCATGATGGACATTTAGACTATGTAGGAGCACAATTCCCTGCGTATAATTTAGATGCAGTTGTCATTGGAAATGATAATTGGGTCGATTTGGAGGTTTTAAGGAAAGAAAATATTGGTCCTCATTTTGTAGGAATGGTTGTTATTTCAAATTATAATAATTTCCGGATTGATTTGCTTAATAACAATTTTAATGCAAAACATACTGATCATTTTTACCAAGCGATTGATTGTTACAATTTATTGGCAAAATCATTAACTACAGCGAATGCTTCAAATACATCTTTAACACAAATATTATCAAATATTGATGATTTTAAAGGAATATTTGGTACATATAATTTTGCTGATGGTGATTATAATGTTAACTTTAACTTAAATATTATGCACTTCGACGGCTTTAATTTTGATAAATATATTGATCCGGATCAACCGTTTCAATATTAATGATGCATAAAAAAACTTGGTCTGATTATTCTTCCTATTTCTCTGCAAATCATCTGATTGCCGGGTTTACAAATCAGTATTATCCTTATTCATCGGTAATTGATCGAGTTGAATTCGCAAAGATGTTAAAATTAGATTCTAGAAAAATAGTTATACCTCAGCAAATTCATTCTAGCAATGTGACTATTTGTACTAAAGCCGGAAATATTATTGATACTGATGGAATAGTTACTAATAATAAAGATTTAATTTTATCGATTCAGGTTGCCGATTGTATTCCTATTTATATTTATGATTATCGAAATCAAAATATCGCATTAGTACATGCCGGATGGCGAGGTGTAAATTTAGGTATTATCGAAAACAGTATTAAACGGATGAAGGAATTAGATTCAAATTCAATTGATATTAAAGTTTTACTTGGTCCCTCTATTAGACAATGCTGTTTTGAAGTCGGTCCTGAGGTTGGAAAATTATTCGATAATAAATTTCAAGAAAATGGTAAAGGCAATAGAACTCAATTAGACCTACAAGGTGTTGTTATTGATAAATTATTTAATATGAATATTCAAAATGAAAATATTATTGATATAAAAGAATGTACATGTTGTTCAGATCGATATCATTCATATCGAAGAGACGGTGACAAAGCCGGAAGAATGATAGCAATGATAGGATGGGTTTGAAATCAGAAGTCTGAAATTAGAAATGAGAAGAATTAAATGACAATTTTTGAAGCAGTACTATTAGGAATAATACAAGGACTTACCGAGTTTTTGCCAATCAGTAGTTCCGGTCATCTTGTGATTGGGCAGCAAATACTCGGTATTTCCATAGCAGGAAATGTCTTTGAAATTGTTGTCCATTTGGGAACACTAGTAAGCGTACTAATTGTATTTTGGACTGATATTTGGCAATTAATAACTTCTTTAAAATCCGCACCAACTCAAAAATATATTCTCGCTTTGGCGGTTGGTACAGTACCAGCGGTGATTATTGGTTTATTATTCAAAGACGTTATATTAGAAGCATTTGAAAACATTAGGGTTGTAGCAAGCACATTGATGATAACTGGAATTATTTTATTGACCACAAAATTTATTAAAATCAGACTGATGGAAATAACTATTGATCGCGGCTTATTAATTGGTATTGCTCAAGCAATGGCAATTGTTCCCGGTATTTCTCGGTCAGGTATGACAATTAGTTTAGGAATGCATCTTGGAATCGCACCGGGAAAAGCAGCCAAATTTTCGTTTTTGCTCG
>JAHJCW010000060.1 GCA_018812885.1 bacterium
AACTTCATACTTGTAGAATAGATATCGGCACCATGCTCCCTTTCAGATAAACCAAATGCAAAAATTCCTCCTTCGTCGAGAAGTTTGGCAGTTTTTTTCTTTAACTTCTCATTTTTTGTCATGTATAGTTGGCCAAGACCAAGGATTGATACCTGCCATGTGTACCAATAATGTAATCCGTAAAATCCTAAAATCTCGCTCATTGCACTATTTCTAAATGTATCCCAACGTTGATTCTCTCTTGTTGCAAGGTCAGATGGAGTTAAGAAAGTTGAAAAAATCTTATTCTTTGATTGAAAATCGAGGAAATCGGAGTACCATACTCGATCATGGTCATCATTTTTAAGTTTGATTTTTCCATTATTTTCAAAAAAATCGATTGTTTTTTGTAGTAGAACTTGATCCTTTGGGTCAATGTCTAAAAAATCAGGATTTTTGGGATTAAGTAAAATATTCTTCATTTAGGATTCTCCAAATAATACAATGTATTTCAATAATTTTAAGACTATCGTTTAATCAATTTGCAATTAGCAAATTTAATATTATGAACAAAATTAGCTTATTATACTTAAGCCAACCAATAAGGTTATTTTGAATAGGAAGAAGTAATACTACTTATTTCGATTCAGCCAAAAATCAAATGATCTTCCTGGAATAAAAATATCTAATCCGATAGATACTTCATTTAATGGATTTATTACCGTATGAATTTCTCCTCCAGGTATATAAGCAGTATCACCGATTTTTAATTTTTGTTCATCAACTTCAGTCTTAATAATGATTTCACCTTGCAGAACATATAATACCTGTGAATTTGGATGACTATGAGTAGGGGAGGAGTGTTTTGGTGGTTTTACAAAGTGTTCAATTGATATATCAGATTTATCGCAAAGGTTAGACCTTATCCAATTTTCTTGAGGTTCATATTTTTCTGCATCTTGAGAACGGATTACATCCATAAGTACTTCCTATATTGTCTTATTAATAAGCTGATACCAAGCCACCTTCGACTAAAATATTTTGACCAGTAATATAGGTGTTTGCCGCTGAAGAGAGGAATGTAACCAATTTGCCAAGTTCTTCTGGATTACCATAGCGCTTAAGTGGAATTGATTTGGCATTATTTTCTTGATATTCTTTTAATGGAATATTTGCTTTATTAGCTTTTATTGAATCGATTTGGTCAACTCGCTCAGTGCTGATTTTTCCGGCACCTACCACATTTACAAGAATATTGTATTTTCCGAATTCTTTTGCTATCGATTTTGTTAAGCCAACAATCCCTGTACGGAAAACATTTGAAAATAATAGATTATCGATAGCTTGTTTAATAGATGAAGATGTATTATTCACAATTCTGCCGCCATTTATTTTCATGTCTGGCAAAACACATCTTATTGCTCGAATGTAGCTTAATAGAGTTAGATTAAAGGCGTTGTACCAATCGTCATCATTGAAAATTTCAAAGTTTCCTGGAGCCGGACCACCTGTGTTGTTAAATAGGGCATAGATTGGTCCATTTAGTTCTCTGGCTTTCTCAATGGCAGCAATTATTTGAGCACCGTCTGTAACATCGGCAACGAAATAATCGGGCTTATTGCCGGTAATCCTAAAAACGTCATTCTGTGCTTCTTGTAATTTTGTCTCAGTTCGTCCGACCATCATGACTTTCGCATTTTCTTTGGCAAATTCGAGAGCGACGCCTTTGCCGATTCCAGACCCGGAAGCTAAAACTACTACTGATTTATCTTTTAATTTCAAATCCATTTATTTACTCTTAACATTATTCCGGATATTTAATTTTCCGATCATCTTATATTTTGTTCTATCAATTTCATAATATTTAACATCAGAATCATAAAAAAATGCATCTGTTACATATATTAATCCGGATTTTGTAAGTACTTTTTGTGAAGCAATATTTTCAGGATGCGTTATTCCGGCGATCTGATCCAATTTCATTATATTGAATTCATAATCAATTAATACTTTAGTCATTTCCGTAGCATATCCCTTGTTCCAATATTTTTTATGGATACGGTATCCTACTTCAATTTCTTCTGTATTATCAAGATGCGCTAATTCAAAGAAACCAATAAACTCATCACTGTGTTTTTCATAACCCGCCCAAACACCGAGACCCGGATTTTCCGTATAGTATTTTCTAATTTTCTTAATACTCTTGATTATTACATTAATATCTGTTACAGGTGGAAGTATATATTTCATCACTTCAGGATCGCTATTCAAGCGGAAAAAATTATCAGTATCATCCAAAGTAAATTCTTTTAGATATAATCGTTCAGATTCTAAAATTATATCAGTCATTTTTTTAGCAATCTAAAACATATTTGCGGAATGACAACAACTGATATTAATACGAAAATCCAAAGTTCACCTTTCCAAAAATAATATGCATGAATCATATCATTCCAAGATGAACCACGAACATAATATCCAAAAGTAAATTCAAATATTATGGTCATTGTCATCCACATAATTCCAACGTTCAGCAAATCATGCCTTGTATATTCCACTTTGGTGAATTTCAAAAGTAGGTAAATGGCAATAAAGAATAATATTATTCCCGTAACAGAACTTATTTGATGTGCCCAATTTCCGATATAAGGCTCTAAAAAGGGTTTATAAGTTGCTTCTCGAATAATCGCATTAAATATTGCCAGGAAAAGCAGTACAAACCAAAACCAAAGCGCGTGTAAATATATCTTTTTCACTTTTTATCCTCCTTTGGCAGGTATCTTTTATTATCTGCAAAATAGTCAATTGCCCATGTTTTTGTTTTAAAAACAGCAGAATGTACAACGCCGTCAGGGATATAATAGGAATCGCCCTTCGCGTAAGTTTTTGTGATACCACCAATTGTCAGATTAATTTCACCTTCCACTACAATTCCCCACTGTGCGCAGTGAGAATGCTCGGCAACCTTTCCGATAGCTTCTATCTCTAAGAATACAATTTGGTGATCAACATTCTGCGATATCCATCCTTTTACGCCGGAGAAGGGAATATCGGCTTCGGGAAGATTTGTAATTATTTGAGGAAATGGATTTTCCATTATACTTTCCGTTAGTTTAACATTTTTAAAAGGATTAATCTGAATTTTCATAATAGTTCATCACTTGTGGAGATAATGCAACTATCACGATTATTGTACCTAACAGTCCATAAATAAATTGTAAAATATTTCCACAGCCTATCATAAAAATTTGAATATCAATCTATAATATTACTATCAAACCCAGATATAGTGCATAGGCCCATTGAAAGTGGTACTTTTTATAAACGTTCAATTTGTTTGGCCAATTCCAATTTGGTTCTTTTAACATCGCATAACCGAGCAGAATTGGAAAAACTCCTAAGAGGAAAAGTAGGATTAGTCCGGGTATTAAAAAGTTATTGAAAGGAGTATTGATGAGCATTGAAAAGGGCATTTGTAGGGCTTTTCCGCTTGGCCATAGCGTGAGAGCAAAACCGCCGGCCAATCTGCTAAGAGCTTGGAAAAATATCAGAAAAATTAATAAATAAAGTAAAAATGGTTTTTTCATTATAGTTTCCTTAATTAGATAAAATTACATCAATCTATTTTTGCTATTTATTCTAAACCTTGAATGCTAAAGATGGTCAGTCATCTCACCTAAATTGACCTTTTCAGATTTTGTAAAGAAGATATTCCTTATATATTGCATGTTACCCCACAAATATGAGTTCCCCTTTAAATACTTTGTTGCTTTCATTCTGCGTTGCAGTCTTTTAATTTCACGGTCAGTCGCTATGCGTTTAGTTCCAAGCTGTCCGTAGAGTTTAATTCCCGGATACTTAGTGAATTTGTTCATAAATAATGATTTTAACCAAAATAGAGTAGAACTGTTAACTCCCAACACACATATATTAGGATTTAATTCAGCATGTTTTGGAAGTTTCTCAGGATATTTCTCGAAGTAAAACCCGGTTTGATTATCATTAAGGAATAAAGAACCGACGGGCGTAACTGTAGGAGTATTATCTTTATCAACCGAAGCTATTGATACATGATAATTTGATCTAAATGATAAATTGAAATGTTTACGAATAGCCGTCCAATCGGTTTTTATATTCAAATTATTTCTCATGTTTTTTCTTTTTATATTTTAACGGAATTAACATTGGTACTCTTTCCATATAATTTTTATATTCCTTGCCAAATTTCTTTAGAAGTAGTTTTTCCTCGTATTTTGATATATAATAATAAAATATTACTATGATGACCCAAATTAATGTGGAGGCAATCGAACACGTTAAAATTGTCAATCCAAGATATAATAATATTGAACCTAAATAGATTGGATGCCGAACAATTTTGAATACACTTTTCTCAATTACTTCCGGTTTGTCTCGCACCTCACCAAAAACTATTCCGAGTCTATATTTTGCAAAAATACCTGCTATTATAAGTATCGGGAAGCCAATTAGCATTCTAATACTATTGGGTATTTTATCTTGCAGGGAGGTTGAATAATTAAAAATGAATGAATCGGTTATCCAAATTATTAAAAATATAGCTAATAATATTAATTGACCGCGATCTCCAAAAGTATGTTCGCCTATTAAATCGGCTCTACCTTCATGTCTTTTTGTTTTATTATTTTTCATTGTTTCCTCTCTTTGTAATTAATATTTCAAATTTTCCGGGTTATTTTATCCGTTTCCCAAGACATTGGATTTTCCAGAATGTATAACCTGATATTATCCAAAGATTTTTCATTCCGAATTATATGGTCGTAGTATGATCGTTGCCAGATTGTTTGTCCCTGCGTATTTCGTATAGCGTTGATTCGTCGTGCAGAGAATCCTTTAAATTGACGAACAATTTCAGGTATACCATGATATTTCTCCGTAGGGACAGGATCTAATCCTGTCCTATTAATAGACGATTGGTTCGTTCGGACAGATTTTGAATCTGTCCCTACGACGATGGATTGTCGTTTACGAATAGATTTGGAATCTGTCCCTACGTTGTTTTGCATATCGTTTAGAATAATAATTCCATGTACATGATTTAGCATTATTACGAATTCATCCAATCCAACATGTGGATTGTGTTTTGGTAAATCATCCCAAGTGAATTTTACAATCTCTCCATATTCATTTAAAACCATTTTACCTTCAACAATTTTACCAAACAATTCCTTGTGGTTTTGTGTACAAATTGTTACAAAATACCAATGCGGCGTAGAATAATCCCATTCTAGCAATCGATTTCGTTTGCGTACAGGATATTTTTTTTGTGTATTTATCATGACCTACGATACTTTCGTAGGGACAGGATCAAATCCTGTCCTATTATTTGACGGTTGGTTTATACTGACAGATTTAGAATCTATCCCTACAGTGGTGGTTTGTTTAAGGACGAGTTCAGAATTTATTCTTATAATTTTATTATACATTATTTTCTAAATCTGCCATCATCTTTGGAAGTTGAAAGCTTATGCACTCTTCTCTCCAGCCAACCGATTTTAATGTCTTCCTGAGAATCAAATTCCGGAATGTAAGGTTTAATGTCCAATAGTGGAGTGCCATCGATAATATCAACGTCTTCAATGTAGAGTATATTATTTTCTATGTGGTTCAATCGGACTACCGAAATACCAATCGGGTTCGGGCGGCTTGGGGCGCGGGTTGCAAACACGCCACGCTTTTGGTTATCCATGTACGGAATCACTTTTAATTTATAGTTTTGAGCGAGGTGTAAATGACAGACCAATATTATATGGGAAAACCCGTCAAGGTCGGCGAGTCCATCGGCGAATTCGGCGAATACCTCAACCGTGCCTTCAATTCCTTTGGCGGCTTTGGGCTGAATTGGTGTTCCTATTGCTTTTTTAAAAGGCGAGTGAACAATACCAATTGGCTTAAAATTCATACTTTAATTTATGGATTCCCGACAAATTCGGGAATGAAAAAAACGTGTTGTAATTATGAACACAGTGAAGAATCCACAATAAGGTTGTCATACCCGCCCCGCAGTGGTGCGTGGTATCCATAATGATAAATTATAGTAATTTTTTAATGCAACCTTCCTATTGGAAAATATTTAATTTTGGCTACAAATAATTTAAAATAATGGACTTCTCTGAATTAATAAAAATACGGCAAAGCGTTAGGAGCTATACCAGCCAACCGGTAGAAAAGGAAAAGATCACCCAATGTTTGGAAGCAGCCCGGCTAGCTCCTTCGGCTAGTAATTCACAACCTTGGAAATATATTGTTGTGGATGATGAGGAATTAAAAAACAAGGTAGCACTGGCAACCTTTGACAAGGTGGTCAAATTCAATAAATTTGCTTTACAAGCTCCGGTAATAATTGTAATTGTATTGGAAAAACCAAAATTAATTACACAGATCGGCGGGGAAATTAAAAAGCGCGAATGGCCCTTGATCGACATCGGTATTACCGCTGAACATTTTTGTCTGCAAGCCGCCGAGCTAGGTCTTGGCACTTGTATGATCGGTTGGTTCGATCAAAAACGAATCAAGGAATTATTAAATATTTCTACCAAAAAGATCATTGGCTTATTAATTACTTTGGGATATGCCCCGGATGATTATGCTTTAAGAAAAAAGATTCGCAAAGCTAACTCAGAAATAATCAGCAATAATAAGTATTAATATCTAAAATGGATTCTCGACCAAGTCGGTAATAACAAATTCAAACATTCAGCGCAATTACAATCACGCCAATTTGAATTAGCACAGCAGTTAGTACAATATATTTTCGTTTTATATCGGCAATAAGCGGAAATAACTTTTTAAATATTATTAAGCCTAAAGGTACATACAGCACTATTCCGGTAGCTACTCCGGGTGAGTATGAAGTGGTTACAAAGCTCGCCAGAATATGGCTAGTGCCATTAATGAACATTAGCGTGCCTATTACTGCGGTTAGGTAATTACTACCCCTTTTTAGCAAGTACAGGATTGCATTGGCATCAATTATTAATAGAGCAATAATATTAATTATAAGGAAACTATTAAAGTTGAAATCGTCGTTAAAAAGGTATTGGAACCAATCGGGAAACCCGAATAGCAATTCTTCAAGAAAATGAACAGTGAACAATACCGGCAGGAGCAACGCGATATATAAAGGCTTTAATTTCATTCTGTAATTTATAGCTTATCGTATTGAGTGGGAATAACAAATCCGCTGTCATTCTGAATGTCAAACTTGTAGAGACGTAATATTTTACGTCTCTACACAAAACAATTCCCCTTCTCCGAAGGGGTGGCCCGGCCAACGGCGGGGACGGGGTAGTTAAAGCAACACCCCCTCTTTAATTCTCCCCCTTGAAAGGGGGAGACACCGACTTGTCGGGGACGGAGTAGAGTTTTTATTCTCCACCTATTGGCGGTGAATATGAGGTAGTTCCTAAAAGCAAAACCCCCTCTTTAATTCTCCCCCTTCAAAAGGGGGAGACACCGACTTGTCGGGAGAGGGAGTAGTGTTTTTATTCTCCACCCGGAGGCAGGTCTTTAGCGGGGCGGTCATCGGCAGGTTCACAATTACACAGTAGAATTAATATTAAAACACTTAACAAGTAATTGTTTAACAGTTTCATTATTAAAATTTAATGATGAAAATACTTGTCCTGTTTAATTAAAACTTATTAGTTGGAGTAATTATTCAACAAGTTATTATAATATAGTAATGGTATGGCTAACGACAGTTTTAAATTATTGTTGACTAATGGGTGACTTATTTTTGTGCACTAAGTCGGGTAATCCTAATATCCTTCTAACATTATTTGGTTTTTGAGGATTATTGGACCAATCTAACAATAGATCCGATTTCTTGATTTTTCTTTCAGATCCTTTTTCAATGATATCAGCTAAGTCTTCAAAATTATTTTCATATAAGAAATATTCAATCAGCCAATCATCAGGAATCTCACCAATTACAGATAGTTCACGAATTAGTGGATCTTTTGCAAAGGCTAGATCCTTTACAGATGGTTGAGCTAATAGACCAGCTGTTTCTTCTGCTAACTTATAAAAATCCTTTTTAGATAATTTTTTTGCTACTTTTGCTAATTCTGTTCCTTCAATTACCATGCTTAATCTTTCGATTTGTTCATTTTTTAGTTTCTTTGTATATAATAAAATGGAAATAATCGTAAAAATCATAATAAGTGAAAGTGTTATAAAATATTTGTAATAATTTGTTTTTTTGTATACTTTTATATTATCTATATCTGAAATCTCAATTTTTGGTTGATATGCAATTACTCCATGAGGATTAAGAACTGGTCTTACGTCTTTATTATGCTCTATAATTAACTGTAAATCAAAGAACTCAGATGGATTATAAGTTAATTTATTAAATAATATTTTGTTCT
>JAHJCW010000061.1 GCA_018812885.1 bacterium
ATCATTTTTTTAAAATATTTTTAAATTTATCAATTCTTTTAAATATTAAACTCCCTACTATACTTGCAATAACACCTATTATAAATCCAATAATCCTATCAATGTATCTTGGCTTTCCAATTTGACTTTTTCGTAAAGTATTTAAAACCAATTCTGCGTCTTTTTTTGAAACACTTGATAATTCTTTGTAGTATTCTACTTCTTTCTGTAGTATAGCTTGTTCCGTTTTGATTTCTGCAAGTTCTTTTTTCTTTTCTTTAATTAACTGTAGAATGATATTCCCAATATCATCAATTTCGTTTGTTTCTTTCTGAACAATTTTTTCCAAATCAGCAACACTATTTTTTATTCTACTAAAATTATTTTCTATATCATTAATACTAATTTGTCCATTTATTATTCTTGAAGTCATATCACCAGTTGTTAAGAAGACTACAAGAAGAACAAACAAGGAAAAAATAGAAGGTACCATTACTACTACCATTTGGATATTTTCTACCCATTTCCTTTCTGAAGAAAAACCGGTAATTATGCTTATTGTTGTTAATATTTGAAATGTAATAATAATTATTACAAATCCCCAATGGTATATAGTGGGTATTTCCCAAAAAAAGATTATTCCCATCAACAATATTGTCGGAAAAATAAAAAGAATAATGACCATTACTGCGTCAATAAAAGTAAACCCCTTTTTATCGAAGAAATAATATTTAAATGTGTTAAATATTACCGATAGCATACTAATTGTTATTATCAGTATTTCAATCATTTATATCTCAAAAATAGATTATTGTTTTTCATTATATTTCCTATTTAATGTTTGTATAAAGTACGTTTTCATGTTCTTTATATATTGTTATAAGGTGTTATTCTTCAATTATTTTATAGTCTAAAACTCGTGCTTTTACAGATGAAACAGACTCTACTTGTGTATGTATAGGAGAAAGAATGCCATAATATATGGCTAAATATGGTTTAATTCCATTTTGAGGTTTTAACGTTTTTTCCACATAGTCTACAATTGTATCTGTATAGTCATATATAAGAAATAGTATTTTGATATCTGTCACCTTATATCCAAGATTGTTTTTAATTGAAAACCTTATGTTGCCAATGAGGTCGGTAGTTATATTTCTAACTGTAACCCCTTCTTTAATATTTGACTCTATTGCCTGTGTTGAAACTGTCTTTGTTTTTGGTACAATATCCGATAAGAGCTTTGTTACTCCAACAATATTGCTTAATTTTTTTAGATATTTAACTGGAATTGCAAAATTTAAATTTTGTCCATCCGAATAGCCAGCAAATGCTATACCAACAACTTCGCTTTTTGAATTTAAAACAGGACCACCACTTGAACCGGGTGAAATTGGGGCTGTAATCTGTATTACGTCGTTATTCTCAATTTCTCTTATACCACTGATAATTCCTTCAGAAAATGTGCCACTCAATCCTTTGGGATTGCCAATTGCATAAATCCTTCCGCCAATTTCTGGTAGCTCATCACTTGCCAATTTTAACGGTTTTCCGGTAACTCCTTCTGCTTTGAGTATAACTAAATCATTTTCTTTATCAATGGCAACATAACCGGATACATAGAACTTTTCACTATTATCATTCATTAAGATATATGCTGATTTACTATCTTCTATTACATGGACATTTGTTACGACTAATCCATCCTCTAATATAAATCCAGAACCATAGGCGAGTGGTTGCTTAATGTTATCCAAAGCAATTACTGAAACAGTAGAATTAATACCAATTATAGCAACTTCTGTGGCTGTTTGTCCAAAGATACTTGCATTTGAAAGAATGAAAATTACAATCGCTAATAATTTACTTTTCATAAAGTTGAAATAGATTCCATTTTAGGGTTAATTATTAATTTTCAAAAAACAACCAAGTATCTTTTCGTTAAAGTCCGACAGCAGTGTTCCTGTTTCAAATAGATTATTGAAGTCGTTATTTAAGTCTTTAAGGGCAAATTTCATATATGCCTTCTCAATACCTTTTTTTGAAAT
>JAHJCW010000062.1 GCA_018812885.1 bacterium
CTTTAAAATTGTTTTAAGCACTTTGTATGTAGCTTGGAATTGTTGGTCATTCATTCAATCAAACATAAAAAAATAGGTGAATCAACCAATAACCAATTTCGATCGATTCACCCAAATTAATGATTAAATCATTATCTTATTTTAATAACATCATCTTTTTACTTGATGTAAAATTACCCGTGTTAAGAGTGTAAATATATAATCCTGAAGCTAGATTAGAAGCATCAAAATTAACATTATACGAACCCGCCGCTTGATCTGTATTAACTAGTTCGGCAACTTTATTTCCAAGCACATCGTAAACTTTTAAAGTAACATTGCTTCTTTCAGCAAGTGTATATTTAATTTTTGTACTTGGATTAAATGGATTTGGATAGTTTTGTTCCAAATTAAATTCGTTTACTACTATTCCGTCATCTCCTACGCCAACAATTGTTATATCAGTTGAAAAATGGTAGTATCTTGCAGTTACACCAACAATCATAGGTGCTGCTACCTGGACTGTACTACCCGGCAATGTATCACCCTGAACAACAATATGCACAGTATAAACATCATCATCAGGTGAATTTAGAGGAATGATAGGAGCAATACTTGGATATCTCCAATCTAATCTTGGAGAATCTGGCGTAAACTTTTCTGGTTCCATCCAATTTTCACCACCATCTGTAGAATACGAAAAATAGCCATCAAAATAGGGTGATTGTTCTGTTAGTGTATCAGGCCATACTTCTCCGGAAGCGGCTGAGAATACTCCGAATAAAACGCTTCCATCTTCCGAACGACCTAATACAGGTCTGCAAACACCCATATACACATCGTTTGCGCCACCGCCAACATTATAATGTGCCCAGCTTGTATCAATTAATACTACTGGATCTCCACCATTTATATTAGCTGACCAAAAATAAAGTTCATTTATATTACCTTGTTGATAAGTCCCGCCTACATAATCCTGCCATGCAGTTTCAAAAAGAATACAGGCTTCTTCACCAAAATAATTAACAGTAATACCTCTTATAGCTCCCCAGGTTGTATAATTTGAATGGTCTCTTTCATATATCTTCAATGGAGTTGTCCAGGATTGACCATTATCAGTGGATTCAACTAAGAAAACGTCTCCATCGTTTACATGAGATGTTCCATTAGGTTGTCCCAAATATGCCATTCCAATTTTACCGCTAGGAGAAATTCCAAACGTATAAGTCTCTGCCTGATTACCATCCCACGCTTCGTAACCTCTGAATGTACTTGTGCCTGGTGTAAAAATATTAACATAAAAACTATCGCCACCGCTAATAGAGGAACTAAAAACATAATCACCATTCTGGGCAACTATAAATCTTGGCCAAATAACCTCTCCACCGATGACATTTCCAGGATCAAAATTTCCGAAGTTGTATTCAAACGGGCTGTTGTCCGGCATAACAGTTGTTCTAGTTGGACCAAAGACAGCATTATGATTCATAATAATAGCGCTTCCAGCTGCATCACCATAAATTGCAGGGTATCCGCATCTTGAGGTATTTGGAACAGGACCTAATTCGAACCAATCTACGCCGGAATTAGTGCTGCCAAAGTATAAAGTAGTCCTATCAGACCAAGGAGATATTGCTTCCTGGGAATTTGTAAAAATCGCGTGTAAGTAAGCAGGAGTATTTACATCAAGCCATATCTGTTGAGTTGAAGAATTTGACTGCAAGTCATAACCAGTGGCTCTATCAGTAATGTCATGTATATCCCAGGTAAAGTTTCCTGAATTAACCGGGGCGAAATTGATTGGAGCGCTTGATTGAATAACTTCTATATTTCTCATATCCATGGCTTCATCACCTGATATAGGGGTATCTGGTAATGTTTTATGACTTATCCTTTCCTGAGCTTGTAATGATATAAACCCAAGCAATAATAAAACAACAGCAACGTAAGTAGTTTTAATGAACATATATTTCTCCTTTATTTAATTATGTTTGGTTATTTAGATGAACAATAAGGTTTAGTTATTACTATTATTATTTCTTGTATTACTTTTTTCCTACTCTAAATTTATGGATAATTTAATTGACAAGGTTTCAAGCGACAGAAAATACAGCCATTATTCAAACCTCCCGCTGTCCAAACGAGACCTATCAGTTTTAGTTCCGGCTGAAATAACTTATA
>JAHJCW010000063.1 GCA_018812885.1 bacterium
GAAATATAAAAATAAACAAGATGATGCCAACATGGATCCTTCAAATTGTCCTACTGGAATTATTTGGTTTCAGTTATGTTATTACACATAAAATTTCAAAAGAGCAACAAGAATGACACTGCAACTTTATATAACACAGCATATCTGGTTATGAGGGTTATGGATTAGTTAATTAATTATTAAATTTGAATACATATTTATGATGATTGAACGCCAACTACAAGGGACATTAAACACTGTCTTCACTGAACTCATCAAAGAAAAGGGTTTAGAAGGAAAAATATCACCATACACCGCACAGGAAGAAAATCGTGCAGACATTACCCTAAAAAACAAAAACGGAAAACCTTTATTTTTTATTGAGTTGAAAGACCCTAGAGCCAAAGACGGTAAAAGTGTTTTTGACAGCAGTATTTTGTTACGGGAAGTTGGACGCGCTCAAAAAATTGATATAAAATATTTTGGTAATTGCAATTTTTTGGCTTGTGCTTTTTTCGACAAAGATAAAATTTATGAAAAAGTAAGTGTTAATGAAGGATTTTTTACGCTAATAGACTTTTACCACCTAAGTCAAAGCTATACTCCGAACAAGGAGATTGTAACCAAACTTCGCCACATTGCAGAGTTTTACCTCGACCGCGCAATTGAAATATTAGAACATAGTCCAATAAAATTTAATGACCTTGATGAAATTTTTATTTTCAAAATCCGCAAACTGATCGAAGTTTTTGGACAACCAATCAGCTTTAAAGTATGGGAACACTATCGTCACAATAAAACATTTGAAAAAAACATTACGAAATACACTCGAAGTCAACTTTGGAACAAACCATCCACTTATGAGGAAATTGAGAATCTCACACACATTGGTGTGTTAATGCTCATATCAAAGCTCATATTCTATAAAGCATATGTAGATAATCAAACTTGGCATGACTTGCACCCAATGCAAGTTCCAGAATCAGTCAACGAACCTGATGAATTGGAAAAAGTTATTTGGAAATATTTTGAAGAATTTCAAGAAATCACGGGAAATTTTGAATTGCTGATTGGAGAGCGTAGCGATATTATTTTCAAAATTCCATTTGTAAGCGATGCAGTCATTGATTTAGTAAAAGAAATAATTGATACTGGTGGTCATTACAATTTCAGCCACATTCCTTTTGATATCATTGGTAGAATTTTTGAAGAGCTAATCAGAGAAGATGAACGTCATTTATTAGGTCAATATTTCACTCCACCACATGTAATTGATTTGATAAATGCCTTTGCGATTCGTAAAAGCAATGATAAAGTTTTTGACCCTTCCTGTGGTTCAGGGACTTTTTTAATTCGCGCTTATGAGCGTAAAAAACTTTTGAGTGCCAACGAAAATAAGATTGCACAACACGAAAATTTACTCGATGAAATTTACGGCAATGATTTATCAGGATATCCAGCGTACTTGAGCATGCTCAATCTTGCAATCCGCAATACACATAACCCTAGTTATCCCCGCATTGCTAACAAAGATTTTTTTGCAATTACAGAAAATTCTAAAGTAGAGTTTCACAATCAACAAGGAGAAAAAGAAAATAAACCACTCCCAAAGTTTGATGCAATAGTCGGCAATCCACCATACACGCGACAAGAGGACATCGGAACAATGCACGGCACAGTAAACAAAGCAAAAATTCAAACACTCATAAAACAAGAATGTCGTTTTGAACCTTCGCAACGCACATCTATTTATGGTTACTTCTTTTATCATGCAAACGTGTTTTTAAAAGACCGCGGTTATCTTGCTTTCATTTGTCAAAACAGTTGGCTTGATACTGATTACGGAATTGATATGCAACGTTACCTAATGCGCAACTATGAAATCGTTGCAATCATTGATAGCGAAGTTGAACGTTTCTTTCCTTCGGCATCTGTAAACACAACTATTGTAATAGTTCGCAAACAACGCGACGAAGATGCACGAAACTCAAGCATAGTTAAGTTTATTTATTTCACTTCAACTTTAGCCGATGCCATAAAAAATTACAAAGGCACAGACAAGTTGCACGATATTTTAAATAACACAAACGAAAATGAGAGCAACAATTTTTTCAGAATAAATTGTATCCATCAGGAAACACTTTCAAAATTTACTAAGTGGGGACAATTCCTTAAAGCGCCCAAAGTTTATTTTAACATTATGGAAAAGGGTGTAGATAAATTCGTTCCGTTAAGCCAAATAGCAGATGATGTAATAAGAGGTTACATGACTGGCTGCAATGATTTTTTCATTCTGAAAATAATTAAAAATGCTAAAGATGAACTGCTGCAGGCTGTAGTGAACAATTTCAATGAATTAAAAACAATAAAGCAAGTGCAAAAAGATAATCTTATTTTAGTGCTAAACGGATTCAATGAACTATGGCTGATAGAAGAAAAATTTTTATTTCCAATGCTTACAAGTCCGAAAGATTTGAAAACATATTATGCAGCACCAAGTAAGTTAGCTTATTCGGTTTTTATAAATGACGAGGAGAAAAAAGTTTTACGAACAAAATATCCTTACTCACACAGTTATATTGTCAGTGCTGAAAAGAAACACATAAACAGAGCACCTTCATTAGCGGCTCGTAAAAAATGGTATTTTGTCGGAACAAAGAATGTTCCCAAC
>JAHJCW010000064.1 GCA_018812885.1 bacterium
AGTAAAGTTATGATTCTACTATCTGACGGAAGTAATAATGCAGGAGAGCTTGACCCCCTGACTGCTGCTGAAATGGCAAGCGAATTCGAAATAAAAATCTACACAATAGGTGCTGGAACTAACCAATCTGTTACTTACATTCCAAACCGAGGTTATATTCGTAATGAAGTAGATGAGGAAACATTAAAAGCCATAGCAAAACAAACTAATGGACAATATTTTAGAGCTAACAATATTGGTCGATTGAAGAGCATTTATGAGGATATTGATCAATTGGAACGTTCAGAAATTGAAGTGAAAACATATTCCCGTTATCAAGACCTATATGGTTGGTTCTTAATTCCTGCAGCAATACTTGGCTTATGGTACGAAGCACTAAATAGATCAATCTTTAGGAGAAAAATGTAATGGATTGGCGCTATCCTTATATTTTGGCATTTTTGATTGTATTTATGTTAATATGGATCATTTGGCGTATTCGAACGAGATCAACTAAAATTAATAAAGACAAAATATTAAATGAAAGATTAACGGAAAGAATTGATCCAAGAAAACAATTATGGAAAAGAAGATTTGGAGTATACAGTCTAATATTCTTAATAATTGCCGCAGCAGGTCCCCTAATCGGAACGCGTTTAAAACCAGTAGAGCGTAAGGGTATAGATTTAATATTTGCTGTTGATGTTTCTGTGAGCATGAATGCAGAAGATGTAAAGCCAACAAGATTAGAAAAAGCAAAATTTGAAATATCGCAAGTAATTCAAAAACTTAAAGGTGACAGGGTTGGTATAATTGTTTTTGCCGGATCCGCGCATTACTTTTTACCACTAACCGGAGATTATGAAGCGGCTCGATTATTTTTAGACGCGATTGAAACTAATATGATTAAAACGCAAGGTACAGCTCTAAGTGCTGCTCTAAAAACAAGTATTGCTGCATTCCCTGATGAGAGTAAAAAGTATAAAGTATTAGTTGTTGTTACCGATGGTGAAGATCATGAAGGCGAAGCTATAGAAATTGCGGAACGTGCTGCAAAAACAGGAATTGTTATTAATACAATTGGTGTAGGGTCAGTCACCGGTTCTTTAATACCAATCGGACGAAACGGACAAGTTGATGAATATAAGAAGGATAAAAAGGGACAATTGGTTACAACCGTATTAAATGAAACAATCCTAAGAGATATTGCCCACGCCGGAAACGGAATATTTATTAGAATAGATAATCAAACCAATAGCGGTGGAAAATTACTTGAAACAATAAGCAAAATGGAGAAAAAAACATTTAGCTCACATGAATACGCTGAGTATGAAGACAGATATCAAATATTTGCTATTTTTTCTTTATTTTTTGCTGTCAGTGCTTTTATTATTCCAACAAAACGCAAATATAAAGAGTCATAATTACTATAAATGAAAGTTTTAATATACAATTTAACAATATTTATTATAGTTATTTCTACAAATTGCTTATTTGCTGATGACGATGGTCTAAATAATTATAAAAATAAAAAATTTGAAGAAGCTAAAGCTTATTACGAACAAATCCTTGCCATAAGAGAAAATGATGCAGCCGCAAG
Source organism: bacterium (assembly GCA_018812885.1). GTDB lineage: Bacteria > Fidelibacterota > Marinisomatia > Marinisomatales > JAHJCW01 > JAHJCW01. The sequence goes on from JAHJCW010000064.1 coordinate 1,580, forward strand.
TCTTGGATTAGGTGCCAGTCAATATCAGTTAGGGGATATTCCAAACGCAGCAAAATCTTTCGAAGAAGCTTTAAAAACAAAAAATTACAACATACAGGACAGAGCATATTACAATTTGGGTAATGCGTTTTACAGTCAACAAAAAATGGACGAAAGCATCGCGTTTTACCGAAAAGCTTTGGAGTTAAATCCAAGCGACGAGGATGCAAAATTCAATTACGAACTTGCAAAATATATTGTTCAACAACAGCAAGACAAAAATCAGGATAGTCAGGACGACCAACAGAATGAGCAGAATCAACGGCAAAACGATTCTAAGAATGATAATGATCAAGATAATAAACCACAAGATACTGATAAGCAAGAACCGGATAAACAGGAAAATGAAGAATCTGATTCAAGCCAAGAGGGAAAAAGAGAAGCTCCAAAAACTCAAAAACAGATGAATGCTGAAGCAATTTTGGATGCATTAAAGGATGAAGAAAAAATTCATCAAAAAGTAAAAATGGCACAGCAATCTTCACGTAAATTTGAAAAGGATTGGTAATTTTACGAATGCGTAAAACAATTCTATTAATCGTTTTATTATTTTCCTTTATTACTGCACAGGAAGTTAAAGCGACTGTTAGCTCAAATAATATCCAGTTAAGTGATGTATTTACATTCAAAGTCGAAGCAATTAATGCAGATAAAAATCCTGAAGTTGACTTAGCTCCTTTACTAAATGATTTTTCTATTGTAAGCGGTCCTGCGCAACAAACAAATATGCAATGGATCAATGGGAAAAGTACCAGTTCCCGAAGTTTATCATGGTCTTTGGTAGCAAAACGTGAAGGAAAACTAACAATTCCCAAATTGGCTGTAACTGTTGGAAAAAATGTGGTACAGACGCAGTCGATTGTTATGACCGTCGCCGAATCAGATATAAATTATGAATCAAATGAGCTGTTTTTAACAATTGATGTAGATAAAAATCAAGCATATGTGGGTGAACAGATCACAGTTGCTTATAAACTGTATACTCGCGTTCAGATGTCAGTACAAAATGTAGATTTCCCAAAACATTCAGGATTTTGGACAGAAGAAATATTTGTACCGCAACAAGTTGATTTCAAGGATGTAGTTTTGGAAGGTGTAAATTACAAAATGGCAACATTATATCGCATTGCGCTTTTCCCGACTAAATCCGGTAGTCTTGAATTAACACCAATGACAATGAATTGTAACGTTACGGTTAAAAAAAGTAATAATAATAATTTTTTCAATGATCCGTTTTTTGGTTCCTTCGGAGACCAAACCGTGCCGAAAGTTTTACGTACAAAACAAACTGTGATCAACGTGCGAGAATTTCCCGGAGAAATCCCCGATGGATTTACCGGAGCAGTGGGCGATTTTAAAATATCCCAGTCAATATTGCCCAATAATGTTAAAGCGAATAATGCTGCTACATTTAAAATTCAATTTAAAGGAACCGGTAATATTGATGTTTTCAGTTTACCGGAAATTCAATTTCCACAAAATATTGAAGTATTTCCACCTACAGTAAAAACTGAAAAGGAACCATTCCGTGATCAGGTTACTGGAACTATCACTAAAGAATATATATTAATACCACGTAAAACCGGCCGATATGTTATACCGGAAATCAAAGTACCATACTTTAATCCTAAAGTCAGGGAGTGGAGAAGTACATCGACAAAACCGCTTGAAATATCAGTAGAACCGGATGACAATATTGTGAGTACAGCTGACGGTTACACTAAAGAAGAAGTTGAATTATTGGGAGAAGATATCAGATTTATTCGAGCTAATGAAATAAAATGGAGCCGGAGCCACAATCCATATTTAA
>JAHJCW010000065.1 GCA_018812885.1 bacterium
AAAATCTTCTCATTCAATTTCAAAATATTCAGAAGAAGAAACGAAAAAAGGCTTCATAGAACCTTTGTTTGAAGCTTTAGGTTGGGATATTAGAAACAAAAACGAAGTTTCAGCAGAAGAATCGTTATCCTCTGGCCGTCCTGATTATGGTTTTTATCTTGATGGTCGGCTTAAATTTTATCTTGAAGCAAAACCTTTAAAGTCTGATCTTCATAGTCCCAGTTTGGCAGATCAAGCAGTTAGATATTCCTGGAATAAAGGAGCAACTTGGGCAATTCTTACCGATTTTGAAAGCCTAAAAGTTTTTAACGCCCAAATAATTAACAGATCTCTTGCTGACAAAATGTATTTTGAGATTTTTTATAATCAGTATTTAGACAGATTTGAACAACTTTGGTTACTTTCAAAAGAGTCATTTAGAGAAAATTTACTTGATAAAGATGCCGAAGAACATGGTAAAAAACTCCAAAAGATTTCAGTAACCACCAAACTTTACGAAGATCTAAATAAATGTAGAGAAATTCTTACACACGACTTAGCTCAATGGAATAAAGAGGTAGATGAAGATTTACTTGATGAAGGTGTTCAAAAACTTCTTGATAGATTAATTTTTCTCCGTGTCGCTGAAGATCGTGGAATTGAGCGACCGACATTAATGCCTTTAATAAGAGATTTGGAAAACAAAGGTGGAAAACTATATGAGTCAATGATTCATAAGTTTAGGGAGTTTGACGAAATATACAATTCTAATCTTTTTTCTCCACATCCTTTTGAAGGTTGGGGAGAATATAGTGGTGCAACTCAAAAAGCAATTAATATTCTTTATGGAAAACCTGGCTATTATGAATACGATTTTAAAGTGATGCCTGTAGATATTTTAGGTAGTGTTTATGAAAATTACTTAGGGTACCGCCTAGAAAAATCAAAAAAGGGGTTATCTGTAAGTAAAGATGCAAAAAAAAGGAAAGAACATGGAATCTATTACACTCCAACTTATATTGTTGATTATATCGTAAAACTGTAAATTTTAAAAAGGGATTTGATATTTTAACAGCTTATAAGGATCTAATAATGGAAAAATGTTTGTTTTGTCGAATAGTAAATAAAGAAATACCGGCTGAAATTGTATTTGAAAATGATCAATTATTAGCTTTTAATGATATAGATGCACAAGCACCGGTTCATATCCTAATCATACCAAAAGAACATATTACAACAATGAATGATTTAAATAGTAATCATAAAGAATTAATAGGGCATATGTTATTAACCGCCCAAACGCTTGCATCCGAATATAATATTTCAGAAGACGGCTATCGAATAGTATTCAATTGCAACAAAAAGGGCGGACAGGCCGTTTACCATATTCATTTGCATTTATTAGGTGGCAGACAGATGAAATGGCCTCCGGGTTAATCTAATATCGGTCTTAGATATTCGTTAATATTTGCGTAAACTTTATGTCTTGATTCTAATTGAAAAAGACTAAATGCATATATCCCAACTTGTAATTAACGGCTTTAAAACGTTCAATAATAAAACAGCGCTTGAGTTTGGCGATGGTATTACGGCTGTTGTTGGACCCAACGGCTGTGGGAAGACCAATATCGTTGATGCGATTAGATGGGTATTGGGAGAACAGAAATACGCCACCTTGCGTAGTAGCAGGATGGAGGACGTTATATTCAATGGTGCTAAGGGTACAAAACCGCTTAGTATGTGTGAGGTTTACTTAACTGTAAAAAATGATAAGGGTAAATTACCAATTGAATATACTGATGTCGAAATTGGTCGCCGTATATATCGAGATGGTGAAAGCGAGTATTTTATAAATCGGACAGCCTGCCGTTTAAAAGATATTAACAATCTCTTTGTTGATACCGGAATGGGAGCTGACTCATACTCGGTTATTGAGTTAAAGATGATCGAGCAAATACTTTCCGAAACCGATTATGACCGTAAATTTCTTTTTGAAGAAGCGGCCGGCATCAATAAGTATAAAACGCAAAGACGGCTATCTATTAAAAAATTTGCTGTAACAAAATTTGATTTGGAAAGGATAAATGATATCATCAACGAAGTTGATACAAAGGTTAAGGGATTAAATCTCCAGTTAAAACGCTTTAAAAGACATGCAACTTTCGTTGAAAGTTTAAAATCCAAGGCACTAGATCTAAGTACACTGCAAATTAATCAATATTTACAGGCCAGCGAACCCTTAAGGAAGAGAATAGAAGAATTCTCTCATCTAAGAGCTGAAAAAAATTCCAAGCAAGATTTTAACGAAGCCGAGTTAGCTAAACTTCGCGAATTATATGATGAACAAGTTGGTGAAATAAATTCAATCAGAAGTAATAGAGCTAAACGGGACGAAGACCGAGTAGCTGCACATCAAAAAATATTAATTTGGCAAGAACAAAACCGTTCAGCAGATGTTGCGATTGAACGGTTAAAAAGTGAAACTAAGTCAAATAAATCACGAATCGAGAACTATAAAAATAGTATAACTGAAAAGCTAAAGGAATTAAACTTAATAATCCCTGCAATTGATGAGCGACTATCAAAATTTAAATTTGAACAGGAAAAATTTGACAAAATAGAAAGTGCCTATAAAACTGAGCAAAAGATCGTTGATGAAATTCAGACCGAGCGCTGGGAATTTCAGAAAAAAATGTCTGACAATAAATCACTTGCAATCAGTACCGAATCATCAATTAACGAACGCTCCTTACAAAAGGATCGGTTAAATCAAAGAATCAAATCCGAAACAGAATTTATTGAAAAGCTTAACGCTGAAGAAACTACCTATACTGCTAAAAATCAAGCAGCAATTGAGAAATCGCATGAATTATCAAATCAAAAAGTAAGTATCGAAGCAGAATTAAATAAACTGAATCAAAGACTTATTAATGTTAAATCAGAAAAGCAATTGCAGGTTGCGAAATTGGAATCCTTATCTGATCAATTGCAATTTTATGAGGAATTGATTGTCTCCCAAACCGACTTGCCAAGTGGATTGAAGCATGTCTATGAAAATAAAATTGATTCAGATTCAATAATCGGAACGATCGCAGATATATTCTCTTCCGCTGCAAAATATGAAGTTGCAATAAACACTGCCCTGGGAGAATACGCGCATTGTCTGGTTTGTAAAGATCGGAAAGCGGCTATGCAAATATTAAAGGATATTCAAAATAAACAAGCCGGAAAAATTTCATTAATTCCATTTGAAGAAGTCAAAAATAGGAAAATAATATTACCTGATATTCCTAATAATAATTTAATTATTGGCAGGGCTAGTGCTCTAATACAAGCGCAGAGTCAATTTACACCTCTATCTGAATTATTACTTGGCAATATATTAATTGTTAAAGATTTAATTAATGCGCTATTAGATCCAAATTTAGCGGGATGGACGTTAATTGATCTAAAAGGAGCTTCATTTAGCAACAATTTAATCTTCAAAAATCCGGGATCAATTAAGAATACCGTTATTGGAAGAAAAGAAAAAATCGAGGCGCTAAAAACGGAAATTGACAAATTAGAAAAAACTATTAAAAGAGGAATGTAATTCGAACCACAAAATATGGTAAAACAAGGCAAAAAATGGAATATTGAGTTTTCAGACAAAGTTCTTAAAAAAGTAAACAATTTGCCTGATGAAACATATGATGAACTTGTAAAAACAA
>JAHJCW010000066.1 GCA_018812885.1 bacterium
ATATTATTAGCCGGCAAACACTATCTCAAAAAACAAGGACGTACAATTGGTGTTACAGAGGAAATATTAATTGAAGCTGCCGTCCAATCTTTAGGATTAAACGATGTTACTCCGTTTATTGCTGGAGAAAAAATTATCGATTATGCGGTCAAGAATAAAGAAAGTAGATTAATTGATTTATCAGTAAAAGGATTTACAGATGAATTATCCTCTAACAGTCCGGCACCGGGCGGGGGCAGTGTTGCAGCATTAGTAGGAAGCCTCGGAGCTGCTTTGACAGCAATGGTAGCGGCCCTATCACATGAGAAGAAGGGATATTTAGAAAAACGTGAAATGCTGGAAAACGCTGGTGAAAAAGCACAGAAAATTAAAGACCGATTATCTTTTTTAATAGATGAAGATACTAATGCATTCAATAAGGTAATGGCTACCAATCGCATATCTGCGACAACTCCTGAGGAAATCAAAGAAAAAGAAAATTTAGTACTAAATGCAAATAAGTATGCTGCCGAAATTCCTCTAGAAGTTGCGGAAACATCATTTCAAATATTTGAATTAGCGGAACTAATGGTAAACGAAGGCAATCCTAATTCAGTTAGCGATGTAGGAGTAGCCGGTGAAGCCGTTTCCGCTGCGGTGCGTGGAGCCTGTCTAAATGTTTTAATAAATTTAGGCGGAATTGAATCAGATCAAAAATTTGTTAAAAATATGAAAAAACGAGTTGAGCAATTATTGACTGATGCGAAGCAATATCATAAAAAGATATTTTCTAAAACAAGGGAAATAATCGGCAAATAATGCACCTTAAAATCCAACAATTATCGGAGGATTTGCGGAATAAAATTTCGGCCGGTGAGGTTGTAGATAGACCTGCTTCTGTTATCAAAGAATTGTTGGAAAATTGTATAGATGCAGGTGCTTCTAAAATTGATATCATTGTTGAAAGTGCTGGTCAGCAGACAATACAGATAACGGATAACGGTCATGGAATTCCTGTTGAAGAACTACCGAAAGCTTGTGAACGATACAGCACTAGCAAAATAGCAACAGTTGACGACCTTTTTAAAATACATACGCTTGGATTTAGAGGTGAAGCTTTAGCAAGTATTGCATCGGTAGCGGAAGTTGAGATAGAATCCGCAATAAATGATAAAGAAGGTGGAAAAATAAAGCATGTCGATGGTGTATCTTCAAAAGTTAGTCCGGCACCGGGAATAATTGGTACTCAAATTACTGTAAGAAATCTATTTTACAATACTCCTGCTCGTAGAAAATTTTTAAAATCGCAACGAGTTGAAATGCGGCATATAATCCAAATGGTTCGCAGATTTGCCTTAGCTTTCCCAAAGATTGGTTTCTCGCTAAAATCCGATGATAAATCAATTATGAATTATCAATCTGAGCAATTAAAAGAACGCATTTCAGCTACATTTGACCCAACTTATAGCCAAAATTTATTACCCGTTAAATTTGAGAAAGGCGATTATAAAATTACCGGATTTGTTGGAACTTTAAACTTGGTGCGATCGCGACCCGGTGAACAGTATTTATTTCTAAATAATAGATATATCCAAGATAGACTTTTAAATTCAGCTGTTTATGGTGCTTATCAATCATTGGTGAATAGGGGAGAATATCCGTTTTTTGTATTAAATCTCGAAGTTCCAACCGATCAGGTGGATATAAATGTTCATCCAATGAAAATACAAGTGAGATTTAAAGATGAGTGGCGTATCCACCATGTTTTAAAATCAAGTGTAAGCGAGGCATTGAGTTCACTTCTTGATACCATTCCTGATTTCGGAAAACCATCTTATGAAAATAATTTTAGTAATAGCCGTAACAATCCGCAGTATAATCCCAATCAGGATACTATAAATTTTAGAGCACAACATCAAAGCTCCGAGCAGTCACTTAATTCAGCTGGATTGGAACGAGCAAAAAATTATATTTAACAGCTAACCGACACACCAATCGATAAGAAAGTTATCGACACCGAAAACTTTTGGCAAATTCATTCAAAATTTATTTTAGCGCAGATAAGCAGTGGATTAGTCATAATAGATCAGCATGTTGCACATGAGCGGATATTATTTGA
>JAHJCW010000067.1 GCA_018812885.1 bacterium
CACCTCTACGGGCTCTTAGTCTTTTTGAGTAAACTCAAAAATCCCCCGCCCTTGACGTGGAACTCCGTTTAGCGCTTTCGTTAGTGGCAAATTAATTAAACAAGAAACATTATGGATTTACTAAGATTTATTTATTATTTAGGCATCATTCACCTAATATTTGGATTTGTTTGGAAATGGGTTGCCGTATTGCCTACTTCACTTTTTTTTGCACTAATTAGGTTTGACAAAGGAGTTTGGATAATAAAGTCTGTTGGAGCATATTTTCTTGTATCCGTGACAGCAATTCTTGCACTTACGGCAACACAAGAGAAAGAATTGTTATTATCAATAATTTATTATTTAATTGGTGGATTTGCTTTATTTATTGGTTTTACAAGCAATACATATGAAGCACAAAAGCAAGCAGCTCAGACTTATGATTATGAAATGATGGATTCTTTAAAATACGACACATATATTACCATTGGGTCATTAATTCTATTTATTATTATCGGCTTTATCCCAAGTATTTCTGTAAATTATTTGACAATAAGTTTTTTTGAACTAACAGACTGGGTGTTAGATATAAAAATAATTGGTTGGTTAGTTGGTATTGGTGGGGTTTTATTCCTTCTTAATATGTTCTGGTATGGTTTAATATCTTCAGGTTTAATGATAGCATCGATAATTAGTATTTTTAGAAAAAAGAATCTGAAGAATCAACTGATTATGAAGAAATAGAATAATAAATTATGAGAATAACTCAGTTGATTGGTTTGAAATTGGGGTTATCAATTTTGTTATTGATTTGCCTAATGGATATGCCTTATGGGTATTATCAAATTGTGAGGTTTATAGCAATGACTGTCTTTATCTTATTAAGCTATAACTCCTATACAAAAAATAAAAATTATTATATGGTAATTTATGCTTGTTTGGCAATACTATTTCAGCCATTTGTAAAAATTAGCTTAGGTAGAGAAATTTGGAATATTATTGACATTCTTGTAAGTATTTATTTGATAATTAATACCATCAAATTGATAATAAATAGAAAATCAGCCACTAACAATGTATAAAAATAATAGCCGAGTTAGTAGTAAATCCAAGGCTTGTAGCCCGCTTAAACTTTCTTGTAGCTTGACAAGTTTGAAGCCCGTAGTCGGCTACTATTCTTATACTAACCATTATCAGAAATTTGCCCCTCTAACTTGAATAAAATGCCACAAAAAAAAATAAACATAAATCAGAAAAATGACATTGTTGGTTTCGCCGTTTCAAACACCAAAAAAGGTGAACAAACCGTGATATTAACAAAAGGAATTTTTATCTCTGATCAACAAGAGTTTTACAAATATACAGAACAAATCTCCAACCTTTTTTTGGCGCAGGCAGGATTTTTTATTGATAGAGTTTGTCAATTTCTCCTTCTAGTACACAAAGATTTAAGTGTTGATATCTATGTTAATGATTTTCCGGTAATTGCTGAAATGCGAGTTAAAAAAGCTACAAAGAAAGGTCAGCCAATTGGGATTAATGATATCGCCGACATAAAACAAATCAGATTCGAAGGAATAGACATAAAGGAAGATGATAAGATTGCATATTGCTTTAAAATAGGATGGAAATTCGGCTTATATTTTAATTTTGATCCAAAAAGAGAGTTAGAAATTGACAAACTCCAACAAGAGATTGGTTCACTTTATCGATACCTTAAATTTCAACATATATACAAAACTTTGGAGAACGAAAAAATGTTTGAAGAACTTCAAAAAGATGGATGGTTCCCATTTATAGAAATTCTCGGCCAGCCATTCAAAGAACTTGAGACTATGTATCAAAACAAATTCGTCTTTGAGAATAAAATTAAATCTTTCGTCGATTCATTTGACGAAGAAAGAATAAAAGCAATATCAGAACGATGGTGGTCTAAAAAAGAATTCAGCGATAAAAAAACACTAATTGAGGCTGGCCTCGATGCTTATTACAAAAACGACAAGAACGGTTTTATTAACTGCATTAAAACACTTACCTCAGAAATTGAAGGTATTGTAAGATTGCAATATTTCGACGAAACCAACAAGCCAAAATCAACTTTTAAAGAGCTGATCAAACATGTAGTTGATAAAGGCAAAGCGAAAAGTTCGGAAAACTCATTATTCCTACCTCTACACTTTCTCGAATATTTAGAAAAAGTCTTTTTCGCAGATTTTGATTTAAGTAGTGGTAAAGTCGAATTATCAAGACATAGTTCGTGTCACGGTGTAGCCAAAGAAGAAGACTACCGAAAAATTAAAGCACTTCAAACAATACTAGTGCTTGATCAGCTCTTCTTTTATCTTGGATAAAAAGGGGCAAACATCTGACAACAGCGACTATGCGGTTCATTCCTTCACTCCGCTCAGTCATTCACCTACATTTGCCAGTGGTACGCTTTCAGCGTATTTTACCATTGTCAAACATCGCATAGTCTCGGACGTTATCTCTCAAATCTTTTATCCAATTCCTCTAAAGATAATTGAACGATAATCGGGCGTCCATGCGGACAATAATAAGGATGTTTTGTTCCGAAAAGCCGATCTACTAATTCTCGCATCTCTTCGGCAGTTAATTTATCGCCTGCTTTAATAGCGGCGTGACAAGCAAATGATGCAGCAATATTTTCTTGCAAGGAACTATATTCTTTATGCGACGATTCGAAATTATCGATAATGTCCTTTATAACTTCTTTCTCCCTTCCCCAGGTCATTTCCGAAGGTATGGATTCAATAAGCACGGTGTCTTTGCCGGACTGACTCATCCTAAATCCAATTTTTTCAAGATAGGGAAGTATTTCTAATAAAACTGAATATTCATCGGGAGCAAACTGCATTTCTTCAGGAAATAATAAAGTTTGTGAAGCCATTGGATTTTTACTGAA
>JAHJCW010000068.1 GCA_018812885.1 bacterium
AATTTCTTATCAGAAATTCGGGAACGCTTAACATATTTGTTTCTCATTGTCATACAGTAACTTACAGCCTTTTATCTTTCGCGTTCTAGTCATGACCCTTAATTTTTAATTGAAATATAGAATTTACCCCGTGCATTTTTAATAAACTCTTGATACCAATCCATTTTCTTTTTATTTAAGGCCATTGCTTCTATATCAATCCAGTGTGTTTTAAGATTGGGGTATCCACCTTCCTTGGCATCTTCGAGCCATAGTAAGTGATATCCTAAACTCGTCTTAACTGGTTGACTGCATTCATGGAGCTCTAAATATTGTAAAACCTGACCAATCTCCGGAATGGCGAAATCATTTGGATTTATCCATCCTAAATCACCACCATTTTTGTTGGTTTGCTCATCAACCGAATGTCGCTCAGCTAGAGCGATAAAAGCATCAAGAGATTTTATCGAATCTTTAATTGTTGTGGCAAAAGCGTAAACTTTTTGTTCATCATCTTCTGAAACTGGTGGTGTTATCAAAATATGCCGTACCCGTACTTTGTCGCCCTGTTTTTCTAACGGCTGTATAATATGATAACCGAAAGCTGTTTTAACCGGCTTGCTGATCTCTGCAATATCAAGAGTGAAAGCAACTTCTTCAAACTCACTGACCAATGTGCCACGACGCGTAAAACCCAAATCACCACCACGGTTTTTAGAGCCGGGGTCTTGTGAATATATTTTTGCTAATTCAGAAAAATCTGCACCTGCGTAAATTTCATTACGTAAGCTGTCTAACAAAGTAATGGTATTTTTTATACTTTTTTCTCCCGGTTTGAGCGGTAATAGAATATGACGTAGTTTTATTTTTGATGGAAAAAAGGGCAAACTATCTTTGTAGGTATTAAAAAAACTCTCAACCTCAGTTCTGTTTACAGAAATACCCTGTAATTTCATTTGTTGGAATTTATCGGCATATAATCTATCATGTATATCAAACCAATACTCTCTTTTGAAATCACGCAATGGCTCACCAAGCATTTCTTCGGCTTTTTCTTCACTACCTGCCTGAGATAAGATATTATTCAACTGTGTTTCTAATGCGGCATCAACCTCTTTATCTTTTACGATAATGTTAGTGTCTTGCATTGCAAGTTGTAAAACAATTTTTTGATCGATCAATGATTGTAATACCTGAGCTTGTAATCGTTGATATAATTCCATATCTTGATTTGGATTTATATTTTGTTGCATCGCAGTAACATTAATAATCTGTGCAAGTTCGCTCTTTAAAATTATATTATCTGCCACAATTGCGGCGACACCGTCAATAACCGGTTTGTTGTTGTCAGATTGGCTAAAGCCTATATTAGGAAGAATCAGAAGGCCTAAAAAAATAAGAATTGGTTTTTGTGATTTCATTAATCGTTCTCTAAATTTATTTTTACTGTGTAGTGATTTCTTAAGCTATCTAAAAACCGCATTGATCGGAGAGCTTTTTTTTGATTGAATAATCGCTGATAAATTTCATCATATGCTTCGTCAATAGCAATTTGTGAACCAGCTTTGTATCGACCCAAAACCTCAATTACATGGTATCCGTAATCGGTTTTAACCGGGCCGATAATAATATTAGTTCTGTTATTTGAAAAAATATCTGAATCTAATTGTTCGATGAGATTGCCTCTTTCAACGGTTGTAACATCAACATCATAATTCGCTAAAAGTTCTTTTCTATCAAGGGAGTTATTTGTTTGTTTCAGAGCATCGGCTATGTGTTTAGCAACTGAGTCAGTTGTTATAAAAAAATGCATGATCTTGGCGCCGTCATTTTGATGCCTGAAAGAATCCCTGTTTTTATCATAATAGGTTTTAATCTCGGTGCTTTCGATTGATATTTGTGATGCAACATAATTATCCATGAAAGTATTGCCAAACAAATCTTTCCGATAAACACTTACTTGTGAATTTAAAGTCACATCGCTTTCCAGTCCGCCTTGCTCTGCCGCAAGATAAAGCAATTCTCTATCTACCCACGAGGCAACTGCATCATTAAGGGAATAGTTTTGATTAGGAACAGCGAGTTTTAGTCTTTCTGCGTCAGCAAGAGTAAGAACCGTGTTTTCTACTTTAGCGATAATAGGGCTGTCAATCCTAACCTCTTTCGCACAAGAGGTAAACATTAAAAGAATTATAAGTAGTAATAATTTTCTCATAGATACTTCAATTTAAACATCAAAGTTAGGAAAAGTTTCATTTAGAAAACAGCTCAACAAATAATTCCAGAGCTTTTAATGAATGATCAAGATTATCGGCTTTAACAGAAATCGTAAAACCTACCTTAGACGGAGCAAATAGATAATTAAAATTGTTTAACGACATTTTTTCTTCAATAGTGGAAAGTAGTTCCTGCACTGATGAAAACGGTGAAAAATCCGCCAATTTTACTTTTAGGTCAAAACCAATTACCGAAACGTATGTTATGGCAGTTTCTGTTAGTCTCACGCGAAGTCGGGTAACATAAATTAAATTTTTTGCAGATTCGGGCAGCTTACCAAACCTATCAAGCAATTCATCTTCAATATTGTTTACCGCATCTACATTACTTGCATTGGAAAGCTGTTGGTAAAAATACAATCTATCTTGTACAAGAGAGACATAACTACCATCTAATATAGAATTAAGCGGTATTGAAATCTTAGGTGGTTGAAATAGTTCATCATTTTTACCTAATGATTCATCAACGGCCTCTTGTAAGAGCTTGCAATACATTTCAAATCCGACGGCAGCCATATTTCCGCTTTGCTTGTAACCAAAGAGATTGCCAGCCCCGCGAATTTCGAGATCTTTGAGAGAAATGTCATAGCTGGAGCCCAACGAGGTAAAATGTTCGATTGCCTTTAACCGTTTATGTGCGCTTTCACCGATAGTTTTACCGCGCGGTAACAATAAGTAACAATAAGCCTGCCGATAACTTCGCCCAACGCGTCCTCGAATTTGGTATAACTGCGAAAGTCCAAAATTTTGTGCATTGTTAATAATAATTGTATTGGCATTTGCCACATCTAAACCGGATTCAATTATTGTTGTACATAGTAAAATATCAATATCACCTGCAAAAAACGAAAGGACTGTACGTTCCAGATCTTTAGAATTCATTCTGCCATGCGCTACGCCTGTTAAATGATTAGGAAAAAGTTCTATTAGTTTTTTATAGATAAAAGGAATGGATAAAATGTCATTGTGTAAAAAATATATCTGTCCGCCACGCATAAGTTCATTATTTATAATACTATTGATATTATTCCAATTAAAATACTGTACGAATGTTTTAATTGGGCGACGCGTTTTAGGCGGTGTACTAATCCGGCTTATATCTCGAATGCCAAGCAACGATTGTTGTAAGGTTCTAGGTATGGGAGTTGCAGTAAGCGTTAGTACATCAACAGTATCACGCAATTGGCGTAATCTTTCCTTATGTTTTACTCCGAACCGATGTTCTTCATCAATTATTAACAACCCTAAATCGGGAAAGTTAACATCTTGTGAAAGTAAACGGTGAGTGCCGATTACCAAATCGACCTTGCCAGTCAACATTTTTTCTAAAACTTCCTGTTGTTGTTTTTTTGTTTTAAACCGTGATAGCAACTCCACCTGTACCCCTAAAGGTCCTAATCTTCCCGTGGTCGATATAAAATGTTGGTCGGCCAGAATAGTCGTGGGTGTTAAAAAAAGAACCTTTTTACCGGAAACAATCGCCTTCAGGGCAGCCCTTAGGGCAACTTCTGTTTTTCCAAAACCAACATCGCCACAAATGAGCCTGTCAACAGGAAATTCCTTTTCCATATCTGATACAACTGCTTCTATGGCTGATTTTTGCCCGGGCGTTTCTTCGTATGGAAAGGATGTTTCAAGTTCGCGCATGAAACCATTGTTATTATTATACTTAAACCTCCTTTTTCTGTTACGAGAAGAATATAAATTCACCAGATCCTTTACGATGGTTTTGGCAGAATCTTTTGCCGTTTGTTTTTGCCTGTTCCATTTTGGTCTATTTAATGTAGAGAGTGTGGGCTCTTTTTCCCCGGTAATAATCATTCTGTGTACGCGATTGAATTTGTCTACAGGAACGTATACATTGGCATTGTCTGCATACTCAATTTTAATGCATTCCTGGTTTACACTATCTTGGGTCACAATTGTATCTAGTCCGCGATATAAACCGATACCAAAGTCTTGGTGTACGAGATAATCGCCCCAATCCAAATCTTCTAAAGAAGAAAATTCTTTTTGGGGAATTTCAGCAAAAGAATCAACTGTCCAGCGTGAGCGAAGGACTGGTTTTTGTCTGTTTAAGTCTGAAAGCGACAAACAACAAAGATTCATCTCTTTTGAATAAAAACTCTTTTCAAAGATGCCGTGTATCGTACTAAAGTTCTCAAGATTGTACTTTTTAAGAAGGGTTTTTGAGTTTAAACTATCAGAAAATAAAAATACACTATTAGGTTTTGTTTTGGTTAATATCGAAGCTAATGAAACGTTATTACTGGGAGCGCGCCTTTCTGAAATATTTATATTTTTACAATTCAGATTTATATCATTGCCATGGTCTTTATTGAAATGTATGCTTAAAAATCCCGAATTCTCATAAAGTTGTATAAGGTTAAATGTATTTCCTAAAAACTTTATTAGAGAAATTTTGTCCGGAATAGAATTGTTTTTACTTGGCGGTGGAAGGATTTCTATATGGTTTATATTTTTTATTGTGCGTTGCGAGCGCGGATTAAAAATACGTATGGAGTCTATTGTATTTCCAAAGAACTCTATGCGCGTTGGATTAGCAGCATACAGTAAAAAAATATCTAAAATTCCACCGCGCGTAGAAAAGGTTTTAGGTGTTTCGGTATGGTCGGTTTGTTCATAGGCCCAATCATTTAAAGCATTTAGTAAGTCCTGACGATTGGGGTCTTCATTAACCTTAAGAAAAAATGACTTTTCTTCCCTGGTTGCCTCATCTATTGACAGCTCGTTAGCAGAGGCAGATGATGCAAATACTAAACCGGGAGTATTATTGCGAAAGAGATTGAACGCTTCGGATCTATAGCGTTCGTTTTCAAGATTAAATCCCGATATGCTCATTTCGTTAGGTGTTGTCTGGGGGAAGTAAGCCAATTTATCTGAAATCAAATTATAACATGCTAAATATATTTTTTCAGCTAATGCATCCGTATTAAAAATAACGAGAGCAGGCCCACCAAGCGAACTATTAATTGAAAGCAATATTAAACTTGCAGCCGAATGTGAGAGCCCGGAAAAAGTCCGATTTGTATTAAGGATATCCTTATTAATGTTCAAATCATTTGCTATACGTGTCAGCAAACTGGACAAGGATGTTTCACGTGAAACATTCATTTTGATTTATAAAGCATGACGGACAATACACCGACATCGGCAGGAGTAACGCCCGAGACCCGTATTGCCTGACCAAGTGTTTCGGGTTTGACAAAATCAAGTTTTTCTCGAGCTTCGTTTGACAGACTATTAATTGAAAGATAATTAAAATCCCTTGGTATAGAAAGCTTGTCTTGGGATTTTAATCGTTCGATTTGTTCATATTGGCGAACGATATAGCCGGCATATTTGATTATTGTCTCGGCTTCGGTGTGTATTTCGTCAATAATATGTTTGTCAAAATTAGAATGGTCATTATTTTCCGTGAAACGCTTTGGCAAATGAGCAAGTTTAATGCCGGGCCTTTTTAAGATCTGTCTTGCGGGTTGAGAATGTTTAATAGTTGTTCCATTAATATCCGAGAGCGTACCGTTTATTTCATTAGGCGAAACGCATTTGTTCAGATTTTCTACAAGACGTTCCGTTGCTTGTAGCTTGTTGAAAAGAAAATCATAAAATTTGTCACTTATTAAACCATATTGCTTGGCTTTTTCAGCTAGACGCTGATCTGCGTTGGAGTAGCGCAACAGCAGGCGATGTTCTGCTCTTGATGTAAACATACGATAAGGTTCCATTGTGTCTTTAGTAATTAGATCATCTATTAAAACACCAATATAGGCTTCGTCTCGGCGAAGAGTAAGCGGTTTTTGCCTTAAAAAAAGCTTGGCGGCGTTAATGCCTGCAACCAGTCCTTGCCCCGAGGCCTCCTCATAGCCGGAAGTTCCATTAATTTGTCCGGCAAAATATAATCCATTTATAAATTTTGATTCAAGGGTGGCTTTTAATTGTGCCGGAGGAAAAAAATCATATTCTATTGCATAACCAGGTCGTAAAAATTCAGCTTTTTCTAATCCGGAAACTTGGCGTAACGCATTTAATTGCACATCTTCAGGAAGACTAGAAGCAAATCCGTTCACGTAGATTTGATCGGAATCGCGCCACTCTGGTTCTAAGAATAGCGTATGGGATTCGTGATGTGCAAAACGAAAAATTTTATCTTCTATTGAAGGACAATAGCGCGGACCTTTGCTAAATATATCTCCTGAAAATAATGGCGCACGTTCAATATCGTTATAAATAATCTCGTGACATAAAGAATTGGTCTTGGCTATATGACAAGGTATGTTAGGCGGATTAAAATTCTTTGTTCTATATGAAAACGGTACGGGGTTCTCGTCGCCTGCGACTGTATCTAATTTTTCCCAATTAACCGATTCCTTAAATAATCTTGGCGGAGTTCCGGTTTTAAGTCGCCCGCTTTTAATACCGCGCCTTGTCAGCGATTCCGTTATTCCGACTGAATTTGATTCGCCCATGCGCCCTGCCAGAATTTTTCGGTTTCCGATATGAATCAGGCCATTGAGAAATGTACCACACGTTATAACAACGGTGTTGCTTGCAAGTCGTTCCCCGTTGCGCAGGATGACGCCGGACACCGAATAATTCTTGTCAATGATATCAACGACCTCGCCTCTTAGTAAAGTAAGATTTTCGGAGGTTTCTACTAAATGTAGAACATAGCTTTCATATACACGTTTGTCGGTTTGGGCGCGGGGTGACCACACAGAACGGCCTTTTGAGCGATTTAACAGCTTAAATTGCAATCCCGCAGCATCTGCGGCAAGGCCTACAATACCGCCAAGAACATCAATTTCACGTACAATTTGTCCCTTTGCCAGACCTCCAATTGCCGGATTGCATGACATACGGGCAATTGCGTATTTGTCTTGTGAAACGAGAGCAGTTTTAACACCAAGGCGGGCACTTGCCAGGGCAGCCTCTGCACCGGCATGACCGCCACCGACAACAATTACATCAAATTTATTGTCTGAAGGTTTCACGTGAAACTTATTTACCTACGCAGAATTGGTTAAAAATATTATTTAAAATATCATCTGGTGTGGTTTTGCCTAATATTGCTCCGATTGCATCAAGCGCTTCTCGCAATTCAATTGATATCAGCTCATAAGCACTCCTTTGGCTGTTTAGAAGCTCGATAGTTGTATTTATATTATTAAAACATTGTTTTAAAGCACGCTGTTGGCGGCTCGTTGTTATAGTAATATTGTCTGATAAAGAACTGCTAATCCTTAGGGATGTTTTTATTTGCTGTTTTAACAGCTTGATATTGAAACCTGTTTTGGCTGATATTAATAATTGTTTGGAATGAGAAGTTTGGATTGAATCTAATTCTGTTTTAGTGAGCAAGTCGACCTTGTTCATAATTTTTATAATCGGAACATTCTTTGGATAATTATAATAGAGTGTTTCTACTTCTCCGGGATCGTGAACCAAAATGATTAAGTCAGCTTTTTTTAAATAATTAAATGTTCTGTTTACTCCCTTTTGCTCAAGTTCTTCTACGGTCTGACGTATTCCAGCCGTATCAACTAAATTTATTGGTACACCGTCTAAAAGAAGAGGCACATCAATTGTATCGCGTGTTGTGCCCGGCAGATTGCTCGTGATAGCTCTATCGGTTTCTGAGAGAGTATTTAATAAGGTGGACTTACCAACATTGGGTGGTCCTGCAATAACAACAAGGGCACCATGATTAAGCATACGGGCTTGTTTATATGAACTTAATAATTCATGAATCTGTTGGGATTGTTCGGCTACAATAGCCAAGACATGGGAATTTAAATCCGGCTGGAGTTCGTCTTCTGATATATCGAGCTCAAATTCAACCATTGAAACAGCGTCTATTAATTTTTGTCGTAAATTGTTTAACTTTGTTGATAGTTCGCCATGGAGTAAACGTAAATTTAATTGACTGCTTTCCACTGACTGTGAGTGGATTAAAGAAGCAACTGCCTCGGCTTGTACAAGATCCATTTTTCCATTTATAAAAGCGCGTTTTGTAAACTCTCCCGGATCGGCAATGCGCGCACCAAAATGGCAGCAGGTCGAAATAATTTTATCCACAACAACAGGACTGCCATGGCATGATATTTCAATCAAATCTTCGCCGGTATATGAGTTTGGTGTCTCGAAGAACGTTACTATGGATTCGTCTATTGCAACACTATTCTCGTCTTGAAGATTTACCAGAGTTGCATGTCGTGGTTTTAATTTTAGGCGCAAGTCGTTGTTATTTATTAATTTATTAACGATTAATAATGATTGCGGGCCGCTTAGGCGAACAACCGCAATTCCGCCAATACCGTAAGGTGTTGCCGGAGCAACGATTGTATCATAATTCATTTTTTCTTGATTTTTGCCGGTTGAGTAGCAGGCTGTACGTGTGGGGTAAGGAATTTTTGTTGAAGAATCGTAAGGACATTAAACAATGTATAATAAAGATTTAAACCGGATGGGAATCTATAAAAAATGAAAACGAAGAATATATTCATGAAATACATCATGGATTTTTGTTGTCCGGCCCCCGCAGCAGTTGGGGTTATTTTTTGTTGAACAAACATCGAAACAGCCATTAGAAGCGGTAGAATATTGACTGGAAAACCGTATAAATGAAATAGGGTGTCAGGAGCGGAAAGGTCGGTTATCCATAACATAAACGGCTCGCCACGCAATTGAATTGTTGATCTGAAAACCTGAAAAAGAGCAAACAATAAAGGCATTTGGATTAGCATTGGTAAACAACCACCCATAGGGTTAACGCCCTCTTCTTTGTAAAGCGCCATTGTTGCTTTGTTTAGTTTTTGTGGGTCTTTGGCGTGTTTTTCCTTCAAATCTTTAAGCTTTGGCTGTAGAGTGCTCATTGATCGCATGGACTGGTAGCTTTTTTTTGTTAGCGGATAAACTATTATTTTAACAAGAATTGAAAAGATTATTAATAC
Source organism: bacterium (assembly GCA_018812885.1). Classification (GTDB taxonomy): domain Bacteria; phylum Fidelibacterota; class Marinisomatia; order Marinisomatales; family JAHJCW01; genus JAHJCW01. The sequence goes on from JAHJCW010000068.1 coordinate 9,230, forward strand.
GATACCATAATTTGGAATGACTTTGTGCATTGCAACAAGAGCAGCCAACACTCCTCTACTTATCGGACGAATCAAAGAAAACCCCATTGACATAGATTTCTCGAGATTAACGCCGAGCGACGCGACACGCCTATATTCCAAAGGTCCTAGATATAGAGCAAAAGAATTATTTGAATTCACTTGCTGATTTATAGAAATATCAAATTGCGGAACATCAGACTCATAGACACCATTAAGATGTGCGCCAACTGCGTTGTCTGTGGGTATAATTGCAGTTATAAAATACTTATTTCTTGTAGCTGCCCAGTTTGTTTGTCCGCGATATTTTTCATCGATCGATTTATTCTTACGTAATTTCTCAGAACTAAGCTCGTCACCTTGATAAACGTATGCTTTAAAATAAAACAATTCATCCTTTAGATTTTTTTCTGTAGCCGGTAGTCCACCATTCCAAGACAATGAATATACACCTTGAGAAATTTGATCTTTTATTTCTGATAAGTCAAAAGATATATCAATTTTGTACGAATTTGGATTAAATGTAAGTGTCTTTGAAACTGTTTTTCCAAATACAATAGTAGTGAATTTTATTGACTCCGGTTCTCTTGTAACATTGATATTGCTGGTTGATTTGCTTAAATCCCATGGTTCGCTTAATATTAAAGGAATACCATCCATAGAAATTGCTTCGAACAATAAATTGTTATTATTGAAGTTATCCACAAGTTGTACAGATGTTGAGTCAGTCGCTTTGTAATTTTTTAAGATGAAAGACGAAAAGGAACCGCCATTTATATTGCTTAATTTTGCGATATAAAGTGGTGTTTCAACCGTAACTGTCCGCTCCGCAACATATTGCTGTACATTTTCATAAGAAGGACTGTCAACAACTTCGCGAATAGGTGGCGTCACAATATCTGTATTTTTCGAAATAGGTTCGGTTTGTCGGGCAGGTACAGTTGTAATAGAATCGTTTGGCGATGCAGGTTGTTCTTGTGGTGCAACCACTTTCATATAATAGGGCATCAATATTAATACGATAGCGATTAGAAAAAAGGCAAAGAGTGTTTTTTTATCCATTATCTATTATTTTACGGGGTCATATCCGCCACTATGAAAGGGATGACATTTTAATACCCTCTTTGTTATAAGCGGCATAGCTTTTATAAATGTTTTTTTATTTAATGCGTCAAGAGCATATTGAGAACAAGTTGGGTAAAACCGACAATTATTTCCAAGAATCGGTGAAATAAAAAGGCGGTATAACTTAATAACTGCTTTTAATATTTTTCTAAATGTAAAATCAATTATATTAAGAAGAGGACGCATTCGTTTTGTTATGCAGATAGTTTTTTTCTGCCCTTTTTACGTCTGCGACTAATTACATTACGTCCGCCTACGCTTGACATGCGAGAGCGGAAACCATGCTTGTTTTTTCTTTTACGGTTACTCGGTTGAAAGGTTCGCTTCATTTTATCTCCAAATTTAGACCCGGAAAATACGTTTATTGAATACAAAATCAAAAAGAAATAGAAAAACAGTATAATCATATAGTTCTAGGAAAATTATTATAAATATTTCATTAAAAAATAAAAAGAGTTTTGTGTTGTATCGAAAACGGATGGTAATTTTTATTAATACATAGCTGTGGACAACCTGTGGATAACTTAACAACAAATTATGAAAATATTTGGAAGGAAGTAAAAAAAGGCCTCTCACTTGAATTGCCGCCTCATGCCTATAGTACATGGTTTGAACCGATCTTGCCAATCGCAATTAATGATACAGAGTTGGTGTTAGAGGTTCCAAATCAATTCTTTTTTGAGTGGATTGAAAGTCATTATCATGGTATAATTGAGTCAGCAGTAAAAAAGAAGTTTCAAAGTGACGTTTCTGTTAAATATACAATTGCGCCTAATGGTATTAATGGGTCGAAAATTTATTTTGAAGATATTGACAGTGCTAAACCGCAGCAAAAAAAGAGATTTAAGTCACCAGTTTTAAATGAACACTACACATTTTCAACATTTATTGAAGGTGCAAATAATCAATTTGCCAAAGCGGCCGCATTGTCTGTGGCTGAATCGCCCGGCGAACAAGCGTTTAATCCTTTAATTATCTATGGTGGTGTTGGTCTTGGTAAAACTCACTTATTACATGCAATTGGTAACCACTTGATTGCAAAAAAAGAAAATTTCAATGTTATTAGCGCATCAAGTGAAAAATTCACTTTAGATTTCATTTCCGGTATACAAAAATCGAACACAATTAATTTTTCACGTTTCTATCGGCAAGCCGATGTGTTATTAATAGATGACATTCAATTTTTTCAGGGAAAAGAGCAAACACAAGAACAGTTTTTCCACACTTTTAATGAATTATATCAGTCGGGTAAACAAATTGTGCTCACTGCGGATAAATACCCTGGCGATATGCAAGGTTTACAAGATAGACTCTTGTCGCGATTTCATTCGGGGCTTGCAGTAGATATTCAACCGCCCGACTTTGAAACGAGAGTGGCGATATTGCTAGAGAAAGCTGAACAGAACGGATTAAACCTTCCTTACGCTATGACAGAATATATGGCCACACATATAAAAAACAACATTCGTGAATTAGAAAGTACGATTATCCGCATTCTGGCTTATTCATCATTATCAAATAAAGAAATTGATGAGAAATTAATAAAAAGGATTGTGAAAGAGCGGCTCGGGAAACGATTCTTAGCTGAAATAACACTAGAAGATATCGTACGTAGAGTATCAGAAGTAACTACAGTTTCAGAAAAAGATATTGTTGGACAAAGCAGAAAAAAAGAATTGGTTGAAGCGAGACAGATTGCTGCTTATCTTGGCAGGGAAATATTGGGCGCCTCACTTTCGAGTATCGGCATATATTTTGGCGGTCGAGATCATACAACAATTTTACATGCTTGTAAAAATATAGAAGAGAAAATGAAATCTGAAAGGCGTATCAAACAACTTGTTGAATCAGCAAAAAATGAGCTCTCAGCGGCAACATTGTAATAAAAAATATTTTAATGCTAACATTAATAAAAAGAGTTAAATTTTACTGAAAGGATAATTTACTAATAGGAGAAGAATATGCAAAAAGGCAGTTTAAATAAGGTTCAGTTAATAGGACATCTGGGTGCAGATCCGGAAAGTCGGTTTACGACATCGGGCAGTGCGGTTACAAATTTTAATTTAGCAACAAATGAATCATGGAAATCCACAGAAGGCGACGCAAAGGAAAAAACAGAATGGCATCGTGTTGTGCTTTTCGGAAAAATGGCAGAGACAGCAGCAGAGTTTATGAAAAAAGGTCAATTGGTATATATTGAGGGACGTTTGCAAACAAGATCCTGGGAAGATAAAGATAATGTAAAAAGATATACCACCGAAATTTTATGTGATAATTTTACGATGTTAGGACGCAAGGGCGATGATGTTGGGGCAGGTTCAACCGATAAAGAATCTGAGCAAGACGACGATCTTCCTTTTTAATTTATAACTTAATAAAAAGAGGGGCTTTTTTGCCCCTCTTTTTTTAT
>JAHJCW010000069.1 GCA_018812885.1 bacterium
CATCTGGAACGATTACAATATCAAAGCGCTCATTTTCATCGGAAATCCGAACATTTTTTTGGAGTGATTCAATTAGAGTCTTTTTTGATTCATTTTTATTAAAAAGACCATATTTTCGCGTTACATCACTTGTATGCGAAACAGCAACATCGTAACTCGGATCTGAACAAAATAGATCTATCAATGGGTCGTAAGCTGCTTTATGGTATAGATAGACCATTTTAAATAGAATTTTAATTTTGCCTTTGGCAGACATTAATTCTCGAGCATCTTCTTAATTTTATGATTTAGCAACCAATTATTAGGTTTCGGTTTCAATTGACTGAATATATCTTGGGAGATTGAATCTTTAATTGCATTAATAATCCGTTGCGATGAATTACCATCTGAATATGGGTGAATTTCACTTAAATAAAATTGCCGACTCTCAGAAAATTCCAATGGATCTAATAATGATCTAGTTATTGCTCCATGCAAATCCTTTGCTTCTATAATATTGATCCCTTTGTCTTTTCGTGCAATTGCTTTATAGGTAATTATTGGACGATCCAAAGGTAAAAATTCATAGGCAACTGAAGAAGTATCGGTAATTAGAACATCGCTAATTTCAAAATATGGTAATATATTATTATCATCAATTATTTTAAATGATTCACTTGCTAAATCACGATATTTCTTATGAATTTTTTCATCCATAAGAGTATGAAATTTTACTAACCACTGATATTGGTCTTTTAATTTTGTAATCTCCTCCAATAACTCATATGCTGAAGTATATTTGGGGGGGAATGTGGGAGCATAAAGTAAAATTGGTTTGCTAGAATCCAATCCAATTTTCTCAACAAGATTTTTGTTTAATATTACATTAGAATTGATATTAGCGAATAATGTGTCAAGCTTTGGCCATCCGGTTTCTTTTACTATAAAATATTTATACCTTTGTGCCAGTTGTTCAAAACGTTTTGTCGATTCTAGACCATGCGTACAATATAGATCAAACTGACCGGTAATATTATAAAATCCTTTTACTTCGTCATCCATTCCATGAAACACCTGCACTTTAATACCCGGCCAATAACTCGGAACAATATTACCCGGGACTAATACTGCGTCCGGGTTATATGCCATAACTTCTTCAGTAGTTTTTAATAATTTCCCATGTGGATTTATATCTAAAACAGTACTCGCTGTAAACCAAGCTGTATCACCATTATTGGATTCATTAATATATTTATCTATCGGTTCCAAGATTGGGAATGAATAGGGCTTTGTAACAAAAAATAGAAATCTAAGTTTGTCAGCAGACATTATATTTATAAAATATTATTAACAACCGCTAGTATGTCTTTGTCTGTTAAATCAACTATATTATTTTCCATGCGACTTTTTGTAAAAGAGCGTTCGACAATATCATCGATTTCCGTCTGTTTTACTCCCCATTTTGATAATGTAAAATCAATAATACTTTCAGGAATCTGTAAAATTAATTGTTCTAATTCCGATAAATCTTGTATACCCATTTTGGCGTAAATCTTTTCTAATTCCATTTGCATTGCTTTTTCATTGATTTTCAATAAAGGAATAATTGGCATTGAACAGGCAATACCATGTGGAATACCATAGGATATTGTCAATGGATAGCTCATCGAATGGGCAGCAGCTGTCTTTGTGTTTGAGAATGCTAATCCCGCTAAATTTGAGGCTTTCAACAATTGTTTTCGCACTCTAATATCTTGTGGATTCTTTTTTAACAAACTGACATTTTGAAGAATTATTCTAATCCCCTCAATTGCATAATCAGTAGACTTTTGATTGGCATTTTTATTCCAAATGGCTTCGAAACAATGACTCAGTGCATCTAAAACTGTTGTAATTGACAACTCCAATGGCATGCTCAACGTAAGTGAACCATCTAAGATTGCAACATCAGGATATAATTCAGGATATGCAAGGGAATACTTCTGTTTTTCAGCTATATTCCAAATCGTTCCCCACATTGTTACTTCGCTTCCGGTACCATGTGTCGTTGGTATGAATATAGCAGGAATCCGATTAGAAAAATCCAATTTGTCTGATAGCAAATCCGTAATTGATAATATATTATTGCCAATGGCAGCCATCGCTGTTTTAGCGGTATCCATTACCGACCCACCACCCAACGCAATTACTCCATCGTAATTATTATTTTTACTAAAATCAATTGCATGTTGACAGCTTTCAAACGTAGGATTATTTTTTATATCACTAAAAATAACACTCTTATTATATATCTTCAATAAACCATTTCGTTCAACATTACCGGGAGATGCAACAACCAATGGATTCTTAATATTAAGTTCAGAGATGGAATTAGCTAAAGCAGTTCGCCAATCATTAGTTTCAATTACTTTTACAGGATTATAATACATAGAGATTTAAATTAAATAGTATGTTAATTATTTTTTAAAAATTCAATCAGATTACGTTTATTATCAATCGGCTTGATAGTAGGTCTCCCCAAATCAGCTCTTGAGCCCGGTTTGAGTTTAATTTCTACAAAACTGGGACCATTGTTTTTAAAAACTTCGGGAAGATTTTTTAACAGTTCCCCATTTGTATCAATACTAATTATGTTTTTATAATTAGCTGATTTTACAATTCCTTGAACATCTATAGAATCGATAGCTGTTCTTTGTCCACCAACCGATTCATGAACAAAATTATTCATCAATATGTGGTAAAAATTACTCAGTTGAATTTTTCCAACGGTCGCTAAAGCTCCTAAGTGCATTAAAAATGCACCATCACCATCTATACAAATCACCTTTCTTTTAGGTTGCGCTAAGGCGATTCCTAATGCTATTGATGAACAATGTCCCATTGACCCTACTGTTAAAAAATCTTTGAAATGCGGTTCGTTATTTTTTTCTCGGATTTCAAATATTTCACGTGAAGTTTTGCCGGTTGTAGATACAATTACCGCATCATTTGGAATGTGCTTTAATAAAATTTCTAATGCTTCTTCACGCATCATTAATTCAGTTTCAACTTTATTCTCAACAACATCATATTTTTCAAAAGTACCTTTTTTAACTACAATAGCATACGGACGATTTTCAGATATAGCTATTTCAATTCCTTTGGTTATTTTCTGTTGCCATTCAGTATCATTAGCAGATATAATATCATATGGTAAATTCATTGCATCCAACAAATCTAATTGAACTTTACCCTGCTTAATATGCTGCGGTTCATCTTTAACGCCGGGTTCGCCGCGCCAGCCAATTAAAATAAGCATTGGTATTGAGTACACTTCGGGATCTGCAAGAGATAGCAAAGGATTTATTGCATTCCCTAAACCGGAATTTTGCATATATACTAATGCCATTTTACCAGTTCCCAAATGGTAACCCGTCGCTAACGCAACAGCATTACCTTCGTTAGCAGCAATAATATGTTTATCACTTGACACATTAGTATCAATACAAAGACATAATTGTTTTAATAGTGAATCAGGTACACCTGTAAAAAAATCAACTTTATTA
>JAHJCW010000070.1 GCA_018812885.1 bacterium
AGTGCTCAAATATTCATACAGGCAGACCCGTTTTATTTATTAGAACAAGAAAAGAATTCATTTACTATTAATAATAATTCCAAGAATTTTCTAATCAGACCTTTTTTGAATTATACTGACACAACGTTATATGGAACATGGTCTTTTGGTTTCCGTACAGAATTATTTTTTAATGATAATGCCCCAAATCTTGAAAATACTTCTGACAGATGGATTGGTAAAGGAATGTCTTTCTTTCAAGGAGTACAGTTAGCCTACACAAACAAGTTTTTATCACTTAGTTTAGAACCATTTTATTTTACAAATCAAAATAAAGACTATGCTGAACCTTGGCAAGATTTTTTTAATAGTTTACCTGATTCTATTAAATATCAAAAATATAAGGATCATTTTAGATATGATCAACCCTTTCGTGAGCGAAAATTTTCTAAATTGAATGACAACCGACCACATGGCGATGAACGTTATAGTAAGACCGGTATTCGTGAAGCGCAATTGTATTTACATTATAATGGACTTGGGATTGGGTATTCCAATGCAAACATGTGGTGGGGATCTGGTTATCATACTAGTTTAAACATGACAAATAATACAACCGGTTTTCCCCATTTAATGATCGGTACAATTAAGGAACAGCGCATAAAAGACTTCGGAATTAATTTCCGATATATCTTTGCCGATTCATTAAAATATAATTATGCCAAACCTTTTTTTACAGCAATTACGTCGTCAATAACTTATTACTCTGAACCTACTATTACTCTTGGATTTTCACGATCATATTTGACCGGCGGTAACCGTGTTACCGAAGATATAACTCGTAAAGAAGCTATGCTAATTCCATTTGAACCAATATATTTAGAAGACAAAGTAGATAGTACCGGGAATCCACTTAGTGCTGTGGATATTTGGGATCAAACTCTTGTCGGTTATCTAACTATGACTTTTCCAAAAGTAGGGTTAGTCATTTTTGTTGAATACGGTAGAAATGACCATGCTTGGGATAAAGAAGATTTCATTAGACAACCTGACCATACTGGTGCAAGTGTAATCGGCTTACGGAAATATGGTTTTTTTAATAATCCCAAATTAGTTGGCGGTATTGAATATGCCAATTTAATTAAAACTAAATATTGGAATGATAGAATGAGTGCCGATTGGTATGATCGTTGGAACTTTGATTATTGGAGTTATGATGGAAGACATTGGGGAGCACATAGCGGACCCGACTCAGATGATTTTTATTTTTATTTCGGTTATATGGACGATAAGCTAACTGTAATACCTTCGTTCAATTATGAACGACATGGTGTAATTGATAATATGATCCCTGAGCGTGAGTATTCATATATAGATGAATGGTTAAAATTTGGCGGCACATATGATGATTGGTCGGAAGTCAAAATAGAATACCGCTTAGATATACGATATACATATAAAGGGTTCAAATTTAACGCCTATTATGAATATGAAAAGATTCACAATGACCAATTCCGAGGATATGCTGACCCCGTATTTAAAGAACGAAAATCTAACGTATTTTGGTTGGGAGTTGAACGTAGCTTTGATAAAAATGATATAGTAAAACTATTTAATCATTGCGTTAAAAAGAATTTGTAAAAATACTCTCTGTCGTTAATATATAAATGATTTCAGTTTCAATTATTATTGTAACTTTTAATTCCAAATCCGAGATTGTCGATTGTATTACTTCTCTTTTACCTCAATTAAATGGCATCAATGGTGAAATTATTATAATTGATAATAATTCTACGGACAATACAATTTCTCTTATTCACAACATTGAAAGTAAATGTATTTCAATAATTCAAAATAGAAAAAATTTTGGATATACCAGAGCTAATAACCAAGGCATAAAAAAATCTAAAGGAAAATATATACTTTTTCTCAATCCCGATACAATTGTACCAAATGGTACAATTTCCAATTTATTAAATGAATTTAATAATAATAAAGATTTAGGAGCAATTGCTCCGCAATTATGTTTTCCCGATAATAGCATTCAAAATTCCTGTAGACGCTTCCCTCGCCGTCGAGACATTCTCTATGAATCAATTGGGTTAAGTAAGATATTTAAGAATTCAAAAGAATTCAATTATTGGAAAATGGGGGATTTTGATCACACAAAAAGTAGATTAGTTGATCAACCGGCAGGAGCAGCTTTATTAATTCATAAAAAGATTATTGATAAAATTGGTTTGTTTGACGAACAATTCCCAATGTTTTTTAGCGATGTTGATCTATGTAAAAGAATATGGGCGGCAGGATATAATATACAATATACTACCAATTCTTATATAACTCATAAAGGCGGTGCAAGTGTGTATCGAAAGCGCATTAAAATGATTGTAAACTCCCACTTGTCATTTTGGAAATATTTTAATAAACATAATACAGAACTGTTTGATTATTTTTTGAATGTAATAGTAGGTATTTTTCTTTTATCGCTAATCCCTTTCAGAATCTTTCTGAATCTTCTATTTCCAAAACTTATTAAACGGGAACGACGTTCGCTATAATCTTTTTTATACGCACTTATAAAATTGATATTGATTAATTATTTGAGCTAATTTTCGCAACTAACAGCAGAAATAAAAATATCTTTCGTTACCATTTTAATACAAAAATATAATTTAATTAACATCATTCTAATAGGTGCATAATGAAGAAAATTTTAGTCACGGGAGCTGTGGGACAAATTGGTTCAGAATTAACCATGTCACTCCGAGATAAATATGGAAACGATAACGTTGTGGCAGGTGGTCGTAAAACGAAACCAAGTGAAAAATTATTAAATTCAGGACCCTTTGAAATAGTTGATTGTAATGATGCAAAGGCAATCTCAAATGCTGTAAAAAAATATAATATTGATACAATTTATCACCTTGCTGCCATATTGTCGGCCGTAGCCGAAGCAAATCCTGTACTAGCCTGGAATGTTAATATCAATGGATTATACAATGTATTGGAAGTTTCTCGCGAATTTAATTGTGCTGTTTTTACACCAAGTTCCATTGGTGCTTTTGGTTTAACTACGCCTCTTGACAATACACCGCAAGATACCATTCAGAGACCAAACACTATGTACGGAGTAACTAAAGTTTCAGGTGAATTGCTATGTGATTATTATTATAAACGATTCGGCGTCGATACGCGTGGTGTTCGTTATCCGGGAATAATATCAAATGAAACATTACCGGGTGGCGGAACAACCGATTATGCTGTAGAAATCTATTATGAAGCAATTAAGCATAAAAAATATACCTGTAATCTTCCGGCGGGAACTTTCCTAGACATGATGTATATGCCAGACGCAATCAAAGCCGGTATTGATTTAATGGAAGCAGATCCCGTAAGATTAAAACATCGCAATGCGTTCAATGTTACAGCGATGAGTTTCGATCCTGAAATCATCGCAGGAGAGATAAGAAAACATATCCCAGAATTCACAATAGATTATAACATAGACCCCGTAAAAAAAGCTATCGCAGAATCTTGGCCTAACAGTATGGATGATTCAGCAGCTCGGGAAGAATGGGGATGGGAACCTGATTACGATCTTGAGGCTATGACTAAAGATATGTTAGAAGTATTATCAAAAAAATTATAATTATTGGAGAATTGAATGTCAATTACAAAACTAAATAAAGTATTAACTGCTTCTGTTGATGAGCTAATAGCAAAAGGAACTGCAAAAGGCAAAGAAATGGTAATAACAGGTATGAAACCTGCTAAAGGAGAAAAAGGTGTACGCTATTTTGTTGAAGGCTATGGAAATAAAGAATTTGTAAAAATGAATTCAAATTCATACCTAGGGATGTCCCTACATCCTGAAGTAATTAAAGCTGAAGAAAAAGCTACAAAAGAATTCGGTGTTGGACCAGGCGCAGTTCGGTTTATCAGTGGAACGTATAAACATCATATTGAACTTGAAAATAAATTAGCAAAGTTTCATGGCAAAGAATCCGGAATGATCTTTAGTTCTGCTTATGTTACAAGTTTAGGCGTTTTAATGCCACTTGCCACAGATGAAACCGTTTATATTAGTGATGAATTGAATCATAACTGTATTATACAGGCAATGCGCCTCTCCCGTCCTTTAGGTAAGGCGGTCTATAAGCATAATAATATGGCTAATTTGGAAGCCAAAATACAAGAATGGGTCGGAAAAGCTAAAAGAGCATTGGTTGTAACTGATGGTATTTTTAGTATGCGCGGCGATAATGCACCTCTAAAAGAATTTGCTGAATTGTGTGAAAAATATGATGATCAATTTGAAGAAGGGCTAATTTCAATAATTGATGATTCGCATGGAGTCGGTGGTTTTGGCCCTACGGGTCGTGGCACTGAAGAGTATTGTGACGCCAACGTCGATATTATTATTGGAACCCTCGGTAAAGCATTCGGCGTTAACGGCGGTTATGTAGTTACTTCCAAAGCAATTACCGAATATTTACGTCAAACTGCACCGATGTATATTTATTCTAATCCAATAACTGTATCCGAAACAGCAGCTGCTTTAAAAGCACTAGAAATATTGGATAGCAATGAAGGCTTAGAGTTACTCAAACATCTCGGTAAAATGACCAAAAGATTTGAAGCAGGTTTGCACACAAACGGATATGAAACAATTGAAGGTGATCATCCAGTAGTACCATTAATGGTAAGAGACACACCAAAAACTGCTGACCTGGTTAAGTTTTTAACCGAACATGGCGTATTGGCAACAGGATTAAATTTTCCGGTAGTACCAAAAGGTGCCGAAGAAATTCGTTTTCAAGTTAATGGGAATCATACCGAAGCAGATATTGATTATGTTATTGATGTATTAAAAAAATACAAGGAAACACATTAAAATTAATACATTAAAAAATCAAAGTAATACCAAATCAACCGATTTATTCATTGAAGCTCTACCTAAGGTGGAGCTTCATTTGCATTTAGAAGGTGCCATTCCATTAACTGCACTATTATTTTTAATAGAAAAATATAACAGTAGAGATTTTATTACATTAGGGGATATACAAAAAAAGTTTAAGTATACCAATTTTTCATATTTCCTCGATATATGGACTTGGAAAAATCAATTTTTACGTGAACATGAAGATTTTGAATTTATAGCTGAACAAGTTGCAATGGATCTATTAAATCAAAACATCCGTTATACTGAAATATATTTTTCGCCTACTGATTTCAGTAAAAACAATCTACTCACACAAGACATTGCAACTTCAATTCGTAAGGGATTTAATAAACAATCTGATAGAATAACAATTAATCTTATCGCAGATTTGGTGCGTGACGGCGAACCAAAACTTCCGCTCCTGGATAAAATAGCGGAAGTGCGAAACCAAGGAATAATTGGAATTGGGTTGGGTGGAGATGAAAAAAGATTTCCTCCTAAATTATTTACGGAAGTATTCCAAAAAGCAAAGAAAATGGGATTTCACACTACATGCCATGCAGGTGAAGCAACCGGTTCCGATTATATTTGGCAAGCAATAAAGGATTTAAATGTTGATAGAATTGGTCATGGTACAAATGCCTATAAAGATTCCGAATTAGTACAATATTTGATTGAGAAACAAATTCCTGTCGAAATGTGTCCAATTTCAAATATTCGAACAGCATCAGTATCATCCTTAAAAGAGCATCCCATTTATGATTTTTACAAAAGCGGAATGTTAGTATCCGTAAATACCGATGATCCTAAAATGTTTAATACATCATTGGAGAATGAATATATATCTTTAATTGATACATTCAATTTGGGTTTATCTAATATTTACCGACTTTCTCAAAATAGCATTAAATCTGCATGGTGTTCAGAATCATTAAAAAATGTATTATCTAAAGAATTATCGTTTTATTTTGAC
>JAHJCW010000071.1 GCA_018812885.1 bacterium
ATCTATTAGCAGAAAAAACACTGGTAACAGCTTTTTATCAACCAAGTACCCGTACCCGTCTGGCGCACGAAGCAGCAATGCATCGCCTTGGCGGACATGTAACTGGTTTTGCCGATGCAAAAATGACGCGCGCCGGTGACTTTTATCAGGAAACGATTAAAGATACTGTAAAGATGTTGGAATTTTATGGCGATGTTATAGTTATGCGCCATTTTCAACAGGGAGCGCCGCATGAAGCTGCTAAATGGGCATCTGTTCCGATTATAAATGGTGGTGACGGATGGGGAGAACATCCGACACAAATTTTAACAGACCTTTACACGGTTTATCGTGAAAAAGGACGGATTGACGGATTAAAATGGTTAGCGGTTGGTGATATGCGAATGCGAACGATGCACTCTCTTGCTCACGGACTCACGCAATTTGATTGTCCAATCACTTTTGTTGCTCCTCCTGAAATGAGATTAACCGATGATTTTAAAAAGGACATTAAACAATACAACCTCAATTACAAAGAAGCAGATCACGTGGAGGAAGCTATAGCTAATGCAGATGTAATCTTAGTTGAACCGGTCGTACAACCTGATTATACGAAATCCCGTGATGAGCGCAAAGGCGATGTGGATTTGACTCCGGCAAATTATAAAATCACACGCGAACTTTTATCTAAAAAAGCCAAATCAGATGCAATTCTACTACATTCCCTACCCCGTATGGATGAAATTCCCGCTGATGTCGACATCACTCGTTGGTCTCGCTACTGGCAGGAAGCCTTCAATGGTGTTGTTATGCGCATGGCGCTCTTAGCTCTGGTTCTAGGTACTCAAGAATAGGAGATTAGATTATGCAAACATATTTACGCGGTCGCGACATGATCACGACCCAAGAATGGACTCGGGAAGAAATCGATACCATCATCGACGTTGCGATGGATTTAAAGCGCAAGCGAGCCCTTGGTGAACCGCATGCCTACTTAAGAGACAAAGTTTTAGCAATGCTCTTCTTCTTTTCAAGCACTCGTACCCGTGCTTCTTTTGAAGCGGGAATGGCGCAACTCGGTGGACATGCAATGTTTCTTGATAGCAAAACTACACAGGTGTCGCATGGAGATACTGCTAAAGAAATTGGTGATATTTTAGGACGGTATAACGATGGAATTGCGATTCGTCAAGTTGATTGGGGACAGGGAAGTCAGTATATAAGGTGGGTTGCGGAAGCAAGTCGCACACCTGTTCTGAACATGCAATGCGATAATTATCATCCTCATCAAATCCTTGCTGACTTGCAGACGATCATTGAAAAAAAGGGTGATCCACGAGGTAAAACTATTACTGTAAGTTGGGCGTATGCCTCTAGCTATTCAAAACCACAAAGTGTTGCTAATAGTTTGATACTCTTAATGACCCGTTATGGTATGAATGTTCGTCTAGTACATCCCCCGGAATTTAAACTGAATACTGAATTCATTGATCAAGCAAAAGAGAATTCGAAAAAACATCATGGAAGTTTCGAGCTCATGGACGATTTTGAAGCAGGTGTAAAAGATACAGATATTTGGTATGCAAAAAGTTGGGGACCAATGCTAACTACGACTAACCCTGCTGAAGATAAAAGAATTACCAATAAATATAGTACCTGGATCGCTGATGAACGTCGCTTAGCGATGGCGAAGGAGGATGTAATATATATGCATCCTTTACCCGCTGACCGCAATATTGAAGTAACTGATGGAGTTCTTGATGGACCAAACTCAGTAGTCTTTGACCAAGCTGAAAATAGGCTACATGCTCAAAAAGCAGTGATGGCATTAACGATGTGTTAGTATTGATTGAGGAAATTATTGATGAAAGATGAACGACAATTAATTGTAATAGCTTTGGGTGGAAATGCTATAAAACAACCAGATGAAGTTGGTACTTCGGATAATCAATTCAAAAATGTTGCGCTCACATGCGAACAGTTAGTAAAAATGAATAAATTGGGATATAAATTGATTCTTACCCATGGAAATGGTCCACAAGCAGGCAATCTTTTGATCCAACAAGAAGAAAGCAAATTATTGGTTCCATCAATGCCACTAGATGTTGTGGATGCAATGACCCAAGGTGAACTCGGATATATTTTTCAGAATCAGTTACAGAATGCTTTCCGACGTGATGGTAGGGAAATACCTATTGCTACACTAATAACCCAAGTTTTAGTAGATATAAATGATCCGGATTTTGACAATCCTTCCAAACCGGTCGGTCCATTCTATACTAAGAAAGAGGCATTAAAACTTCAAAAAACAAAGGGTTATATCGTTAAGGAAGTAAAACATAATGGCAAGAAGGGTTGGCGACGAGTGGTTCCATCACCTGAACCTATCGGTTTAGTCGAGGATAAGACTATTAAAGCACTTTTAGAGGCACATGTAATCGTAATTACTTCGGGAGGTGGCGGAATTCCGGTTGTGAAAAAACCTGATGGTCAATTAGTTGGTGTAGAAGCGGTAGTTGACAAAGACAAAGCCGGACAAAAATTGGCCGAAATCGTTAACGGTAATATATTTCTCGTACTCACTGATGTCGAATACGTTTATCTTAATTATAATAAACCAAATCAGGAAAGTATTAAAAAAATCACAATACATGAAGCAGAAAAGTATCTTAAAAGCGGTCAATTTCCTCCCGGTAGTATGGCGCCTAAAATCGAAGCATGTATCAGGTTCATTAAAGCAGGCGGCGAAAAAGCAATAATAACATCTCCGGATTATGCAATTGAGGCTTTGAACGGAAAAACCGGAACGGTAATCGTACACTAATTAAAATTAACAGTTGATGAAACACAGAGAAATGTAAATGACAACTACAAAACAAATATTGGAAAACACTATACAACGCTGTCGCGAAAAGAATATCATCATTCCAACCTATGCACAAATGCGTAATCCTGAATCAATTCCCGATGATATTCGAGAAAAATTGTACTCAATCGGATTATGGGACTTGAATCCAATTAATTTGTTCAGGATCACTTGGAAGAATGAACCCGTTAAAACAGGTGGCAGATTCGGAGAAGTTAACCATGTTGTTTTACCTGAATCTTTAACCGGGGTAAAGGCAAAAATCGTTGTTTTGATCGGAAAATATTTTCCAACGGGTGCGCATAAAGTTGGAGCCACGTTCGGTCCGCTTGTGGAAAAATTGATCACTGGCAGATTCGACCCAACAACTCAAAAAGCACTATGGCCCTCTACCGGAAATTACTGTCGCGGCGGGGCATATGATGGATATCTGTTAGGTTGTCCATCAATAGCAGTTTTACCGGAGGAAATGTCGCAAGAACGCTTTGATTGGTTGCATAAAGTTGGTGCGGAAGTTATTAAAACTCCCGGTGGAGAGAGTAACGTCAAAGAAATCTATGATAAAGTAAAACAATTAAAAGCTGAACGCGGTGATGAAATTGTCGTATTAAATCAATTTGAAGAAATTGGGAATTCACTATGGCATTATGCCGTAACCGGTCCGGCAATACAGGAAGTATTCCAAACAAAATTTGATGATAAACATAATTTGCGCGCTCTATTTCTAACACAAGGTTCAGCAGGAACACTTGGCTCAGGCGATTATCTAAAAACGGAATATCCGACGATAAAAATAGGCGCCGGAGAAGCATTACAATGTCCAACATTGCTGTATAATGGATATGGTTATCATCGCATTGAAGGAATTGGCGACAAACATGTACCTTGGATCCATAATTTAAAAAATACCGATATGGTTGCTGCTATCGACGATAATTTGGTAATGAATTTTTTGCGACTTTTTAACGAAGCGGAAGGTCAACAAGTTTTAGTGAATAATGGTGTGGATTTTAAAATAATCGATAAATTAGAAAATTTTGGTATTTCCTCAATCGCCAATATTGTTGGCGCTATCAAAATGGCAAAATACTACGAAATGAATGAAAATGACGTAATATTTACCGTAGCTACTGACTCTATGGAGATGTATCAATCACGTTTAGTTGAAGCGCGTGAAAATATCGGTGCGTACACAGCAATTAATGCTTCAATTGATTATAATGGACGCTTACTTGAGATTGGTACGGATAATCTACTTGAGACATCGTATTACGACCGCAAACGGATGCACAATTTGAAGTATTTTACTTGGGTGGAACAGCAAGGAAAAACGGTCGAGGAACTGAATGCACAATGGTATGATGAGAATTATTGGGCATCCCAATATGCCAAAGTTGATAAATGGGATGAGCAGATCAAGGAATTTAATAAAAAAACCGGTTTGATATAGATGGCCACAGAGATCACAGAGTAAAAGCATAGATTATTATTATATTTCTTCTTTGCGTTCTTGGCAATCTTTGCGGTTAATTTAAATTTGTGGAATTCGTGGTTAATATTATAGAATTAGTGGCTTAAATATTATGAAGAAAGAAAATACTGATAGAATTTTAGGATA
>JAHJCW010000008.1 GCA_018812885.1 bacterium
CAAGATTTTCAATTTTGGTAAATGGTCTTTACTTATTGTGTCTGTCTCTAAATATGGTGAAAAACTATTTTACAGTCACCCTCAGGATCATTTCTCAAATACGGAAAAATATTCTCCTCAACAAATATTAGCTCCTATCTTTGAAGGTTTAGTTGATACATTGATCATTGGAATTGTCCCGGCAAGATTTGAGGATGGCAATCGCTATGCGGTAGCTATTTCTGGAAAAGATAGAAGCGCAATTGTATTGAATATAGATGCCAAACAAGTAACGGATTTTAAACGGAATACCGGGTTCGGTCCACTATTAAGAAATATTGTTTTAGAAAATCCATTAATTACGTTTGCAGCTTTACAGGACACTTCAAATATCCTTGTTGCATCAGGTAATGTCACAGTTTTGGAGGCAATTCAAGAATCGGATTTTCTATTAAGTTCTTTACAAGACTCTCTCTTTGTATCAAGAATTGCAGATTTTGATTCGTTAGAGGTCTTTGAAGTAGTACATCCATTTGTACATAATGGGAAAACCGTTGGTTTGCTTCGCCTGGGATTATCCATGTCTCCAATTCAAGATATAAATGATCGGATCTATAGAAGATTAATCATAATTACTGTAGCATTGTTTATTATAGGATCAATCATATTTGCCTATATCTTTACTTTACAAAATTTCGGCATTCTTAAAAAACAGTATTCGATTGTCGAAACGTATTCCAGTAATATTATTAATAATGCCAGCGATGCAATTATTGTTTACAATAACATAGATGGTATTAAAGTATTTAACAATGCAGCAGAGATTTTATTCAATAATAAACAATCTAAAATTCTAGGAAAGAGCATTGATTCATTGTTTAGTGAAACTGATACTAAGACTATAAATAATCAATTATCAGCAGTCGTGCCATTAGATTGTAAAATTAATAATAACAATCGCTATTTACTTATTTCTAAAACACATTTTATAGATGACAAAGATGATAAAAATACAATCTTACTAATTCGTGATTTGACTGAACAAAAATTGATGGAAGAACAGATAGAAAGAAAACAACGTCTAACAGCTATGGGAGAATTGGCTTCTGGTGTAGCTCATGAAATTAGAAATCCACTAAATTCAATTAGTACAATAGTTCAGCAATTAGGTAAAGATTTTATTCCAACAAATGATGTGGAAGAATATCATGAACTTTCAAATATTGTATACAGCGAAATAAACAGGATCAACCAAACAGTTAAAGATTTCTTGCATTTTGCAAAACCGGAAGAAATAAAACCAGAACCATTCAAACTAGACACCCTATTAAAACAATTACAATTGCAATATAAAGGTATGTTGGATAAACAGAATATTAAGATGGTAATAAAACAAGATTGGAACGGTCAAGTAAACTGGGATTTGAATAAAATGAAACAAGTGTTCATCAATTTAATCGATAACGCTCAAGATGCAATTATTAAAGAAGGTACAATTTCAATCAATGTAGAAAAATCTAATAATAATGATATTAGTATTCAAATAATGGATAATGGTATTGGTATGCTTGATATCGTTCAACCTAACGTTTTTAATTTATATTATACAACTAAGGCAAAAGGAACAGGCATTGGACTTAGTATTGTTCAACGTATAATTTTTGAACACAGAGGAACTATTACAATTAATAGTAGAAAAGATATTGGCACTACAGTTTCAATTATACTTCCACAAATAACTGCATAACTATTTTCTAATATTCGCCCAATTGGTCGAATCATTAGACCCGTCGGGCGAATTATTTCATCATATTAAAATTTCCCTTCTGCTGTATATTGCATATTAATAATGACTTATGTTAGTTGGTATTTTTGGCATGGTATTTGATTAATTATAACCAAGAGTAATATTTTAATTAAATAAAGGAAAATAAAAATGAAAATAACAAAAATGATCTTAACATCAATAGTATTGCTAGGAATTGCAGTATTTATTAATCCCGTTTCAGCACAAACAATCGACACTTGTCCGGGCACCGGTATTAATTTTATTGATGCTGATGGCGATGGCTATAATGATAACGCCAAAGATGCTGATGGCGATGGAATCCCAAATGGTATGGATGATGATTACATAAGCAATAATGGTGGAGCAGGTAACACCTTTGTTGATGCCGATGGTGATGGAATTAATGATAATGCACGTGATGCAGATGGCGACGGAATCCCAAATGGTATGGATGATGATTTTGTTAAAGGTTCCGGTTTAGGAAATAGTTTACGAAATAGCGGATCAGAAATCGGTGGCTATGGACCTCGCGATGGAACAGGTAACAGAAATGGTAATGGCAAAAGATAATTAAACATTGAATGCCAACCTTCAATGAAAGCCGGATGATTTATCATCCGGCTTTTAAAAATTGAATTTGAGGAACACACTTGCTCGCACTTAATTTTTTAAATATTGGTGGTTAGGATTTTCTATAATATAAAGATAATTTATGACGCAATTTTTAATCACTAAATCTAATTGGAAGATAAAAATGATATCAGTTAGGTGCTTATTAATATCAAACTTAATATTATTAAATATAGTCTTGGGCCAATTTTCTAATTTTGTGTCACTAAACACATATAATGATGATAACTTGTTCCGTACACCCGACTCCATAAAGGGTCAAGATGTGCTATCAACTTTCACGTTAGGGTTAAGTTATCAAGATTCTGAATCTAAGATTCAACTCCATAACACTACTAACTTGATGACGTACCAAAACAATTCAATCCGAAATTTCTTAATTAATAATGTAGGTCTCAATAAAAGTATATCCTTTAATAAAAATTCAACATCCAATATTAATTTAGGCGGAAATTGGAGTCTGAGGGTAAATCAAGATGACTATAATTATTACAATTATTCTCAACTTTCCGGATATGCCAATTTTCAATTATTAACTGATATAATCTTAATAAAAGGTGGCTATAGTTATCGCTGGCGTAATTATCCCAATTGGACCGACTTATCAAATTATCTTCATAATGCACACATTCAGTTAAATAAATCATTTTCAACTCGTACTACAATTATCGCTGAAGCGGGTTTTGGGAATAAATCATTTATGGGACAAGATTCATTTACTACAATCGGTAGTACCGGACATGGGCACGGTCGGTGGGCAAGTAATACTGCAACTGCAATAACCAATACAGTTTCCGAACAGTTAAATACATCGCAAGTAAATATTGTTTTAAGACTTACTCAATCCATACATGAAAAGGCAGGGATATATTTACAGTATCGTAAACAAATCAGCATTGATGATTCAACAAATTATAGAAATTTTGATGATTATTATCAGGATGATGAATTATTCGACGATCCTTTTACCTATGAAAGTGATAGTTATTCATCACAATTAACCTTAATGCTACCAAAAGCAACAAAATTATTGATCGGTGGAACATTTTCTTCAAAAAATTATATCAGTGAACTTGCCTATTCCACTGCAGATGATTCAGTTGGAATCGGAGGACTACGTCTTGATGATCAAACCAATTATTTCATAGATTTATCCAAGACATTTAACATAAATAAAGATTGGGTTAATTCTATCAAATTAAATTTATATTATTCCAATACTATAAATGAAACAAACAGCTATTGGTATAATTACAAAAACACCTCTTTGGGGGGTGGGATTCAATGGAGCTTTTAATTCCACAAATGGTTAAATTATAATTATGTCAAATTTTCATATTCTACTCATTGATGATGAACCTGCCCAAATAACATCGATTAAGTCATTTTTGAAGCGCAGAGATTACACCGTTTCATCGGCGAACTCAGGACCCGATGGTATCAATATTGTTAAGGACGGCAATATTGACTTGGTATTTACCGATTATCGGATGCCCGAAATGAATGGTCTTGAAGTTGTTCAATCTATTAAAGAAATAAATCCGGTACTGCCGGTAGTTGTTATTACTGCTTTTAGTGATATAAAAGATGCTGTACAAGTTATGAAAGAGGGCGCATTTGATTACCTATCTAAACCGATTCAATTAGATGAATTGGAAATCCTGGTTAAGAAAGCACAAGAACGGAATGATCTTATATCCGAAAATAAATTGTTAAAAGAACAATTGATTGGAAAATTCAAATTCGATTCTATCGTGACAAAAAGTCCCAAGATGGAAAAGATTTTAAGTATAACCGGTCGAGTTGCAAAAAGCAACTCCACAGTACTCGTAAGAGGTGAGACCGGAACAGGAAAAGAATTAATTGCCCAAGCTTTGCATTTTGGTAGCGATAGACAAAACAAACCATTAATTACGGTTAATTGTGCCGCATTATCAGAAAATTTACTTGAAAGTGAATTATTTGGGCACGAAAAAGGATCGTTTACCGGAGCAAGCGCACAACGGATTGGTAGATTCGAACAAGCTGATGGCGGCACTTTGTTTATTGATGAGATTGGCGATATATCACTCCAGACTCAGGTAAAACTATTAAGAGCATTACAATTTGGTGAATTTGAGCGTATCGGTGGAACTAAAACTCTTAAAGTAGATGTACGCGTTATAACAGCTACTAACCGTAATCTAGAAGAAATGATCAAAAACGGACAATTTCGGCAGGATTTATATTACCGCATAAATGTGATTGCG
>JAHJCW010000072.1 GCA_018812885.1 bacterium
AGGCAACAGTAAATTCCATTATAACGGGATTTGGTTATTTAGGCATAACAGTTGA
The DNA here is from genome assembly GCA_018812885.1 of bacterium. Classification (GTDB taxonomy): domain Bacteria; phylum Fidelibacterota; class Marinisomatia; order Marinisomatales; family JAHJCW01; genus JAHJCW01. Next base: position 56 of record JAHJCW010000072.1, read on the forward strand.
TCCAGCAACCTGGACACCCGCAATGGCACAACAGTATGCACTAGGTGCCGCAGCAGCATATACCGAAAAATCCGGAGCAATGGCAGCCAATGCTGCTGCTACACAGGATATTGAAGTTGACGCTAAGCAAACCGGTTCTGGATTTGCTCCAATATTTGGTTTGTATCTAACACCAATGGAAGGCTTAGATATCGGAATTCGATATGAAGGAAAAGCAGCCATGACATTAACCAATGAAACAACAGTAGATGGCTCCGGTTTATTTCCGGACGGCGCAGAAACTGGTGCTGATATGCCGGCAATGTTAGGTGTAGGAATTGGTTTTAAAGCAATGCCAAGTTTACGTCTTGTTGCTGATATGAATTATTATTTCAATAAGGGCGTAGATTGGAGCGGCAAAGAAGACGACTTGGTTGATGGTATGGAAATGGGTGCGGGTTTTGATTTTGCTTTGAGCGAAGCCCTGCAATTAAGCGCAGGATTCCTGAGAACAATTAATAGCGGTGCATTAAAACCATATCAGTCTGATTTAAGTCATACCTTTACAACGAGCACGATTGGTGCGGGTGGCAGATATTATGTTAATCCTCACTTGTATGTCTCATTTGGTGTATCAAACACTTTTTATGATGATTTAAATAACAGTGGTGTTGATTACAGAGGAATGACGATCGGTAACGAAACTTATGATAAAACAGCACTTGATTTTGCAATAGGTATTGGTTACAGCCGTTAGATTATTACTAAATAAATAAATAAAAAAGCCCCATATTTTAGGGGCTTTTTTATTAGATTAAATTGTATATTAAAAAGATTGATGAAGCAAGAGACATTATTAAATAAAAAAGAACAGTCAATATTATTGTTCTAATTAATATAGAAATTTTTACCAATCGCCCAATGGACCGCCGTAGGCTCCAATATCATTTCGGCTGCCATCCGGATCATTAAAAACAGGGTCAGGATTTCCGGTATCAATGCAAACTGAACCCGGCAGAAGATGATAGTTGACCCCGTCTGTTAGTCTTTTAAATAGCAGTTCACCCGTTATATTTGTCGGGTATTGTCCAGTCCATTGTTCTCCCGTGTGAGAATAATTAATGGATGTTGGGAGTACGGAATTAGAACCAACGGTGGGCGAAACACCCGTTATTATTGTATTCTCAATTGATACGTTAGGTGATTCGCTATATAAATCATTAGCATTTAAAACACAATTGATTATTTTAACATCATTTGCAAATTCATCGATATATACTCCACTGCCTATCCTTGAAGTTTCGTTACTATCAATAATACAATTTTCAATTATGGCTTGACCAGATAAATGCAAACCACCTCCATGTCCGCCCTCTGATTTAATCGCGCCACCCATGGTAACATGACTTGCAATATTTTTACGAATAATACATTGTTTGATTCTCGATTCACCTGATGCGCCTACTCCTCCGCCGTTAAGACAATAACCATTTAAGATACCCAGTCCTTGTAATAAACCTGAAGATAAAGATATAAAAGATCCGTCTGTTAATGGTTCAACATCATCCATTCTTACAATCCATTTTAATATTGTTTGTTCGGCACCTTCTGTGCCAATTAATGACAAATCTTTTTCTCCAAAGGTAAAGGAATGTTCTTTATATATTCCTGGTAAAACAAATACCGTGTCGCTACTATCAATTATATATGATTCTACAGCTTGCTTTACTCCAATAATATCGGTTGGTACAGTTATATGGGTCGTTGGTCGAATAGTAATTTCTTTTTCTGAACGATGATAATTGTTGTCTTCGTCATAATACTCTATGCGATATAAAAACGGTGCATCATCTTTTACTGTATCTACCCATGCTGTTGTGAATTCGTCAGTAATTGATGCAACGGTTATCCATCCGTTATCAGTTTCACCGACCATATATGAATCTGGATCGCGATGTTTGTTCAGGCGCGTAATTCTGATTTCTTTGAAATTATCAATCGTAATTTCTGACCAACTTAATTGTATTGCCAATTTATCGGTAATTCTTTCATTATTATACGCGATTGATAGTACAAATAAATCATCAGGATTGGTTTTTGTGGGGCTATCAAAAATATTACACCCAGCTAAAATAATTAAAATGAATAGGAATTGACACTTTCGAATCATTTTAGTCCCAAGATCCTAAGGGGCCACCGAATGCACCTATATCATTCCGTGAATCATCCGGATCATTAAAAACAGGGTCAGGATTTCCGGTATCAATGCAAACCGAACCTGGTAAAAGGTGAAAATATTCACCTAATAATAATTCACCGGAAATATTTGTTGTGTTTTGCATGTTCCAATATGTCCCCGCATAAGAATACCTAACGGTTGGCAGGGGATTAGAATGAATATCAATTCCACTATATACTGCATTAAAAATTGAATTTTCTATAGAAACATCAGGCGATTCACTAAATAAATTGTTATCCCAAAAAGTACAATTAGTTATATTGACCGAAGATGCAGTATGAGCTACATATATACCTCTACCCAAATCGTCAGCATTATTGTTACTAATGATACAATTTGATATGCTACTATTTCCTGTTAAATACAATCCACCTCCAAGTCCCCCATTAGACAGTATTCCAGCTTTATTGTTCTTAATTATGCATTGTTGGAGTGTAGAATTGCCGGATGCATAAACGCCAGCCCCATAATATGCTTCACCACCTTTAATTGTTAATCCTTTAATAGTCCCACCCATCATTCTAACAAATGTGCTATCATGTATTATTTTATTGCTTTCTGTATACGTATGTTGAAATATTAGTTGTGTTTGCCGAGCACCGTTTAAGCCAATTAAATGTATGCTTTTATCTAAAAAAGAAAAAGCAAAAGTGTTGTATTCCCCGGGCATTAAAAGAACAGAATCGCCATCGTCGATAATATATGATTCAACGGCAGTCTTCACATCTATATAATCATCTGGAATAGTAAGATGAGTAGTTGGGGATATCGTTATTGTGACTTCAGCCCTACGATAATTATTATCTGCATTATAAAAGTCAATTCGATAATGGAAGATTGCATCATCGCGAACTGTATCAATCCATGATGTTGTGAATTCATTGTTTATAGTAGCAATTGTAACCCAACCATTGCTTGTAGATCCTACTGGATATGAATCAGGATCGCGATGTTCGTTCAGGCGTGTAATCTTGATCTCCTTGAAATTATCAATCGTAATTTCAGACCAACTTAATTTCACCGTTAGTGTATCAATAATTCGCTGCCTATCGTCAAACTCAGCGGTTAATGTAAATAAATTATCTGATGAAGCATCGGTGTCAAAGGGGGATTTGCAAAACCATACTGTACAACAAAGTGTACTTATTAGAACAAATTCTTTAAACTTCATAACGAGACTTTTAAAGTTATAATTTCACGATGAACATCAAAAAAGTCATATGGTGTAATGCTGTGAATATCAGGATTAGCAAACACAGGTTCAGTAGAATATAAGTTGTGAATTACATAGTGCAAAGATGCATCAACTTTCCATATCTTTTTCCGGAATATTAGCGTAAGATTCGCAGTCTCTTGTCCTTGATAAGTATTGCCAACAAATCCATTATATACTACAAATTTTTTACCATCTATTAAGTGGTCATAGCCCAAGAAAAACCATTTATACCCAATATCCCCATGAAATGTAAATCTAGATTCTGGTTTGTTAGGATAAATCAGAGGATTATCAAGATTGATTTTTTGGTATCCAATTTGAAAATTAAGTTGGTTGTTCCAAAAGGAAGAACCAAGACCAATTTCAAAACCCGAAATGCGTGACAAGTCGACATTGTACGGTACTGGGGGAGAGTCTTCAGAATATTGGTATGCAATTTTATCAGAATAATTATTAATAAATATATTTCCGGATATTGCAATATTAGAAAAATAAGGTATAGTCGGAAACGCTTCTTGATTAACCTCAAAGCCAAATTCGGTTGACAGCAAACTTTCAGTTAACGGAGTTGATTTTAATGCAAAAGGATTAGCATTGTGATATAGAAAAATATCATTTGGTGTAGGTAATCTTTTACTTCTGCCCTGGTTAACATAGAAATTGTATTTTAGATTTGCCCTTTCCCCTTGAGCATTAACCCCAACTTTAAAACTTCTAATAACATCATTAAATGTAGTATCAATATTGGCGGGTATTAGATAGTTTATATTAGCAAGGCTATCAGATTGCTGTATTTGAAATGTTTTATTATAATCTAGACGAAAACCAAGCTCCCATTGAATATTATCTATCGAACTATTTTCAATATTGCTTAGCCACTGTGTAGCGGTCGACACACCGTATAATTGCCGTTTAATTTCTCCAAATTCCCGAGCAGAGTACAAATCATAATTATACAAATTGTCTCCTGTAAACGATTGGTTTTCATATTCGAATTGAGCAATAGTGTTAAAATGCTCAGATATAAAATTATGGACAACTCTTCCGGTGGTATTGATATCCATTAAATCTCTGTCAACATTGGAAAAAAATTCATCATGCCAGTTCCAATCCTTAGTTCCTAAGAATAATTCCCAATTAGGAGAACCTAGAATTGAGCCAAAATACCGTATCATACCCATTTGAGTTTTGGCATTTTGTATTACATACTGGGTCGGGAATTTTAAATAATCCTGTAATTGAAACCCCTTTAGTTGCACTTCGCCAAATGAAGGAGTTACAATAGCAGTCAAATTTTTAAAAATGGTTGTATAAACAGATCTGCCATGATACCTCCGTGACTTTCCTGAATATCTACCACCTATTGAGAATATTCCTTTATGACCGGAAGCACTAATGCTTAAATCTTGGTTTGCATCATCCAGCAATCCAGATCCACGTGCCAATTCAAAAGAATCATTTGTCTGAATTTTAGTGTTCATATTCAAAACACCACCAAAGGCTCCTGCTCCATAAAGTGAAGTATTGCCGCCTTTAATTAATTCAATTGAGGATAAATCGTTTTGATCTATTGTGGCAAGGTTGGCAACGCCCGTGTTTGCGTCATTTAAACGAATTCCGTCCAAGTAAACTGCCACCTCATTTGGATTACTACCTCGTATACTAATGGTTTGATTTCCGCCTTCCACTTGCTCTATTTGTATACTACTTAGAGTTCTCAAGGCATCAGAAAGATCACTTGCTCCTACCTGCTCCATTTCTTTTAATGAGAGGATATCTACACCTGCGGAGACTTCTTGATTTGCTCTAGACCTTGTACCAATTACGGATATATCATCACTAGGCAAAACAGCGGGAGACAGTCTTATCTTAATAGTTTCTTGGGCCGATAATGTGAACTGCTGTGGTAAGTATCCAATGTGACTTACCAATAATGTTACGGGAAAATCTTGATTAGTTAATATTTGGAAAAATCCTTGATCATTGGTTGCAGTGCCATCAGTGGTACCCAGTAATACAATATTGGCATTGGAGATAGGTTCATAATTATCAAAATTGAATACATAGCCTTCTATATTGTTTTGAGAATAAACAAAAGAAAATATAATAATGGGTAAAGCAATTATGGTTTTTATGTTCATATCTAAC
>JAHJCW010000073.1 GCA_018812885.1 bacterium
TAAAAACTCCTTTTTAAAATATGAAATCAGAAATCTGAAATCAGAGATTTGAAAACAGTAATCTGAATTTTAGTTATTTATTCTTTTTTCTTTAATAGTGAAACAAAAATTGATATTAGAGCATTTGTTTCTTCCATTAAATCGCTCAATTTATTTTGAGAAATGATTTTCCCTTCGACTAATAATTCCATCCAAAACAATGATTCATCGGCCTCTTCAACAACTATACCTAATTTGGCACGATACTCCTTTTTTGAGCGTCCACGAAATGCCGCTCGTGTATTAGCAGCTACGGAAGTACCGGAACGAATCAATTGTCGCTTAATAGCAATGCTAACTGTAGTTTTTGGTAAACTTGACACTAATTTAATGACACGCAAGGCATATTGCTTTGTCCTTGTTTGTAAGTTGTCATCTGAATTTATTTTGAGATCATTCATCTGTGCTTCTTTTTGATTTCAGATTTCTGCTTTCTAATTTCTTTTTATGATTGTGGCAATTCCTTGACCGCTACCAATACACATCGTAGCTAAACCGATTTTCGTTTTTTTCTGTTCCATTACATTTATCAAAGTTGTAAGGATTCGAGCCCCTGAACATCCTAAAGGATGTCCAAGTGCAATAGCGCCGCCATTTAGATTGATTTTTTTCTGATCCCAGCCACCGGTTCGAATAACAAATAGTGATTGAGCACCAAAAGCCTCATTTAATTCGATCGTTTCGATATCCTTCATTGTTATGTTAGCTTTTTTTAATGCTTTTTCAGTGGCAGGTAGGGGACCGGTACCCATGCGTCTCCAATCTACTCCAGCAACGGCCCTACTAACAATTTCAGCTCTGATTTGCAGTTTATTCTTTTTTGCAAAATCTTCACTTGCAACTATAATCGCAGCTGCGCCAAATGTGATTGGGCTGCTAGTTGCTGCAGTTACCGTACCATCTAAAGAAAAAGCCGGTTTTAGTGACTTAATTTTTTCGACATTTGGCTCGCGGGGTCCTTCGTCATTTTCGATTGTTTCTCCGTCATAATTAACAATTGGAATTAATTCATTTTTAAATTTACCATCAGCCTGGGCTTTTAGGGCTTTTTTATGTGAATCAATAGCAAATGCTTCTTGATCTTCACGTGTGATATTACCCTCTTTTGCAAGGTTTTCCGCCGTGTCGCCCATACCTATATAAAATTCCTGTTCGGCTAATTCAGGATTAAAGTCAGGAGCGAAACCACCCATTGGAACTGAAAACATATCTTCTACGCCAATGGCGATTCCAACATCTATATCGCCACTTTCAATAGCGGTACTGAGCTGATGGACTGCATCCATGGATGAACCACAAAAACGATTAACAACCTTAGCACCGGCTTCCTTTGGTATACCAGCAAGTACAGCAACGGAACGTCCCATGATCATACCCTGTGGTCCTTCGGGAAAAGCACATCCTAATACTACATCTTCGATCATTTCAGGTTTTAGATTGGGATTTCTTTTTAATAATCCTTTAACTACTTGTGCGGCAAGATCGTCGGGTCTTATTCCAATAAGTTTTCCGTTCTTGACACCAATTGGTGATCTTACTGCATCAACTATAACAGATTTTGTACTCATAATATTCTCCTAAAATGGGTATGATTGTTTTGAATAAATATGTTCAGCTATCGAGCGCTTCATTCCGATAATATCAATCTTGGGGAGCATCCTTACTTGGAAATTCTTCAAATTATCAATAATTGAATTTTTAAGATTTCCTTTATAAATGCCATTCATTCCGGTTAATGCCATATTTAATAACCTAATTGATGCTTCTGCCGCAAACACTTTTGCGATATATAACGGTGTCCTAGCACTATTACCTGATTCGATGTTTTGTTGTACACGTGAAATTGTACTTTCAGCGGTATATAGATCGATAAAGATATTGGCAAGAATCTCGGTTAGCTGTTGTTCGTGCTTCAAATCCTGACCATATTCGCATAAAGCTTCATGGAATAAGTATAAACCTAACATTTTTCCAGCTTCTAGCATTTGTATCTCATGGTCCAGCTCTCCTGTAGGTTTATTTTTTCCATTTGGATCGGTTGCAAGATAGTCTTCGATTCGCTGAATACTTTCACGAATGGGAAGCTCTTCCATTAGAGCTCTTTTCATCATATATCCGGTAATAATCATACGATTGATTTCATTAGATCCTTCCCAGATTCGATCAATACGAGTATCTCGGTAAGCACCGGCGAACGGATATTCTTCAATAAATCCATATCCACCAAGGATTTGTATGCCGTGGTCGGCAACTTTACCAAATGTTTCACTACCATAAACTTTTGCCATTGATGTTTCAATAGCATAGCGTTCCATGGCTTCACCCACTTTGATGTAATATTTATCATCATTCTTATCAATGGTATCAATTTCATCTTGAATATGGCCGATAGTTCTATATATCATGCTGTCAGCAGAATAAGTTCCGATAATCATATCGGCGAATTTTCCTTTAATAGCATCGAAATGTGCAATCGGTTGACCAAATTGCCTCCGCTCTAAAGCATATTTCACAGCTTCAGTGATGACCATTTTACATCCACCTAAATCGGAAGCGGCTAATTTATATCTACCCATATTTAAAGCATTAAAGGCAATAGTGGCACCTTTGCCAACTTCATATAATAGATTTTCAACCGGTACTTTTGCATCTTTAAATATTAGTGAAGTTGTTGAAGAACCTTTCATACCCATCTTATGTTCTTCAGGTCCGATTTCAAATCCCGGTGTACCTTTTTCTATTATAAAGGCGCTGAATTTATCGCCCCCAACTTTAGCGAAAACTGTGAATATATCAGCCCAACCACCGTTTGTTATGAATATTTTTTCACCATTCAAGATGTAATACTTACCATCTTCTGTTAGCATAGCGGTTGTTCGTCCGGCGAGAGCATCTGAGCCAGCAGAAGGTTCTGTAAGACCATAAGCGCCTACTTGTTCGGCCGTAACCATTTTTGGTAGATATTTCGCTTTTTGTTCAGGTGTTCCAAACCATACAATCGGTAAACTTCCGATTCCGGTTTGCACCGACCAAATTGCTGTAAAAGAAGGACAGAAACCAACAGATAATGATTCAGCAGCTATTGCTGTTGTTATTTTGTCCATTTCCATTCCGCCATATTTTTCGGGAACATCAATACCTAATAGACCAAGTTCGCCCATTTCACGCAGTATTGATAGACTTAAATCTTTATTAAACTTATTGATTCCATCTTTGTTTTCCCCGACGCGATCAGCTGCAAACTCCCTGATCATTTCTTCAATTTCTTTGTGTTCATCTGAGAAGTTTTCGCGTGAAAAGACAGGACTTGTACCAATTGGTTCGATTAAAAATCGACCTCCTAGTTTTGATTGTGATTCAACTTCACTCATATTTATTTCCTCCAGAGTTATTTAATTAGGCCTGCTAATATAAAGTCAGTAATGGTTTCCATATATTTTGTGGCACTTATACCATAATTTTCAAATAATGTAAACCAGATTGCACTTTCAATATTAACCATAATCGAGAGTGCGGCTATTTTAGTATCAATATTCTTAAATTCTTTACTTTCAACACCTTTGATAATGATTTTTTCTATTAGTGTGAAAAATTCAGAATATACTTTATCAAATTTTTCTTTAAAATCGTTATCACGACCTGCTAATGACCAAAATACCGCTATCGCTTTAAATATTGTTGGGTCAGTTTCATATTGTGTAATAAAAAAATTAAATAGTCCTTTTAATTGTACAGAAGCGGGTTGGTTATCTTCAATTATAAGATTGAGAGTTGGACTATACTGATGTACCCAATGATTAACTAATGCTAAGTATACTTCCTTTTTTGAACTGTAATACCAATATATTGCACCTTTACTTAATTTTGATTTTTTTACAATATCGGACATGCTGCTTCCTTCATAACCTTTTCTTACGATTACTTCTAAAGCAGCATCTAGAATCTGGTATTTTCTTTGATCTTGTGTGCTTTGACTCATAAAATAAACCGACCGGTCGGTCTATTTTAAATATTATTGAATTATTATAGCAAGGATTATTTGATAATTTTAAAACATCTTCATATTGTACCTAAAATTTATTAGATTATAATATGAAGAATAAAATTCAGTCGATACCTGATTATAAAATAGCAAACTGGTGGCAATTAATAGATAATCATAGAGTTAAATGTCATCTATGTCCTCGTTTTTGTAAAATTCCTAAAGGCTCGCATGGATTTTGTTTTATTCGCAAAAATATCGATGGGAAACTGTATAATACTGCCAATGGCAGTGTGAATGGATTTGCTAATGACCCAATAGAGAAGAAACCATTATACCATTTCTATCCTGGTTCTACTATTTATAGTTTCGGAACAATTGGATGTAATTTAGGATGCAAATTTTGTCAGAATTGGCATATAAGTATGTCAGTCAATCAAAAATATATATCTAAGAAATATTCTGCACAAGATATTGTGAAATCTGCTCAAATCAATAATTCAATTGGGATTGCATATACTTACAATGAACCGATCATTTTTGGTGAATGGGTAATAGATATTGCTGATCATGCTCATAATAAGGGATTGAAAAATGTGATGGTTACCAATGGTTATATTACACCTGAGGCACGGCACGACATCTTTAAAAACATCGATGCAGTTAACGTAGATTTAAAGTCATTTTCTGATCAATTCTATCGAAAATTAACATTATCAAATCTTGATCCGGTTTTGGATACCTTGCGCTGGTTGGTAAATGAAACCAATGTATGGGTAGAGATCACTGCATTGATTATACCCGAACATAATGACGATCCGTATGAATTACGTTCATTATCTAAATTTATTGTGGATGAATTAGATACCTGTGTTCCATTACACTTTTCAGCTTTTCATCCCGACTTTAAGATGTTAGATGTACTACCGACCCCAATAAAAACATTAAAACGCGCATGCGATATAGCCCTTGATGAGGGGCTGAAATTTGTTTACATAGGTAATGTTTTTAAGGATGTTGGGCAAGATACTATATGTCCATCATGTGGAAAAATTGTGATTAAGCGTATAGGTTACAGGACTCATCTAATTGGTATGAATGAAAACAAATGCCTGTACTGTGATACTACAATATCCGGTTGTTTTAAAAATACGATTGGGCAATCATGACTTCAGTGAGGTATCCAACAGCCCAAGATTTTTATCCCGGAGATTTGATAAAACAAATTAAAGGATTTTTAGCCGGGTATAAAATTCCTGACTGGTTACCAGAAAAGATTTCAGGAATGATTTTACCGCATGCTGGTTGGCGATATTCCGGACAAACTGTTGCTCGAACAATTTATTGTGCATCGCGAACTAAAACACCTGATACCTGTATAATTTTTGGTGCTGACCATACCGGAGTTGCTAAGCACAGTCTTTATCCGAGTGGTATTTGGAAAACACCGCTTGGGGATATTCAAGTTGATACTAAACTTGCTAACGATATTAATAAAAGTGTTGACCAGTTAATGGAAGAAGATAGTATTACTCACCAGACTGAACATTCAATTGAAGTTCAATTACCGATGATTAAATATTTCTGGCCCGGAACTGCAATTATACCTATTATAGTTAAACCTACTAAGGATAGTCTGGAATTAGGTTATGCAATCGGAACATTTTTACGAAAATCTAAGAAAAATGTTATTGGAATTGCTTCAACGGATTTAACCCATTATGGTTCAATGTATGGAACAGTATCGCATGGAATTGGTGTAAAGGGATTTGAGTGGATGAAACAAAATGATAACCGGATGATTCGTTGTTTTATTGCTTGCAATGGTAAAAAAGTCCTTGAAGAGGCACAAAAATATTTCAATGCCTGCGGTGCAGGAGCAAGCGCAGCTCTGATTGCGATGATGAAGGAGTTAGGAAAAAATACTGGTCAGTTAGTCGAATACACAACCAGTCACGGTTTGAATCCTCCGGAGAAATTTATTTACGGGGTGGGATATGCCGGCATTGTCTATTAATAGCGTACAAAAGAAATATCTCCCACGTTATTTACAGGCACATCGAACAGGGATGTTGAAGGAAAAAATTCAAAGGGGACGCAAATTACTTGAGAATTGTCGACTATGCCCGCGTAATTGCGAAGTGAATCGGTATGAGAAACCTGGTAAAATTTGTCAGATTGGACATTTTGCAAAAGTGAGCAACCACTTTCCCCACTTCGGAGAGGAATTTTGTTTGACCGGATTCAATGGCTCGGGTACAATCTTCTTTATCAGTTGTAATCTTCGTTGTGTATTCTGTCAGAATTGGGATATCAGCAATTCACAAAATGGTAGAGAGGTTCAACCAGAAGAATTAGCGAATATTATGATGGATTTACAAGATCGCGGATGTCATAACATCAATTTGGTTACCCCATCACATGTGGCTGTCCAGATTCTTGAAGCACTTGAAATCGCAATTAATTTAGGCTTATGTCTTCCATTAGTTTACAATACAAGTGCTTATGATAGTGAAATAAGTTTGGAACTATTAGATGGTATTATTGATATTTATCTGCCTGATTTCAAGTTCTGGAATCCAAAATCTGCAAAGTTATTTTTGAATGCGCAGGATTATCCTGAGATTGCCACACGCAATTTGAAAAATATGCATTGCCAGGTTGGCAATTTAAAATCAGATAGTAATGGAATAGCATATAAAGGATTATTAATACGACATTTGGTTATGCCGGGTCAGCTTGATGATACAAAGCTTATTCTTAACTTTATTGCTAACGAAATATCAATAGAATCGGCAGTGAATGTTATGTTTCAATATCATCCAGAATATAAAGCCAGCTCGGCAAAGTATGAATCGATTAACCGTTTACTCACTAAAAGCGAAAGAGTATCAGCTTTAGAATATAAAACTCACAGCGGTTTACCGGATTATTCTTGGTCATGATTACAATTTACCTGCGATTTTACGAGGAATTGAACGATTTCCTGCCGAAGACTCAGCGAAAAGTCGAATTTGTCAAAGACTTGCTCCTTCGCACTACTGTAAAAGATATAATTGAGTCCTGTAGAATACCGCACACCGAAGTAGATTTGATCTTAGTGAATGGTCAATCTGTAGATTTTGATCACAAAGTAAATAACGGTGACAAAATCAGCCTTTACCCAATGTTTGAATCAATTGATGTTTCGCCGGTAATACATTTACAAGATCGTCCATTAAGAAATTTGAAATATTTTGCAGATGCCCCATTAGGAAAATTGGTGCGTTTAATGAGATTATTAGGATTAGATGTTCATTATGATAGAAAAATAACTGGATTAGAGTTTTTAGAGACAGCCCTAAAAGAGAAGCGGATATTAATAACAAGAAATCGGCAGTTGCTAATGCCTAATAAGGTAACGCATGGGTATTGTATTCATTCCAATGCTCCCTATCAGCAAATAAAGGAAGTAGTTCGCCGATTTGATTTGAAACAGCAATTAAAACCATATACACGCTGTTCCATATGCAATAGTAAATTAAAAAAGGTGGCAAAAAAAGGAATAATCAACCTGTTAGAACCACTGACAAAAAAATATTATGATAATTTTAATCATTGCCCGGAATGTGGAAAAATTTATTGGAGAGGATCACATTATCAATCTTTAAATAAATTAATTGAGTCATTTAAGCGATAGACATTTATTAGATTAATGTTGCTAGACTACTCTATAATAAAATTAAAAACTGCGGTTGACCTAGCAATTCAGACAATATGTTGTTGGTAGATACAGTGTGAAGGGTTTATATATTTAAAGTTTTTGCAGTTCTTTATACCGAAAACAATAAACTAAGTGGTCATTGACCATACCGGCACCCTGTATAAATGCATAACAGATTGTTGTACCTACGAATTTGAAGCCGCGATTTTTTAGATCAGCGCTCAATTTATCTGATTCCGGTGTGCTTGCAGGTATATCTGCTATTGTTTTCCAATGATTGATAATTGGTTTTCCGTTTACAAAGCGCCAGATATAATTGTCAAAACTGCCAAATTCTTTCTGTATATCTAAAAATGCTTTAGCGTTTAATATAGTAGCATTGATCTTTAGCTTATTGCGGATTATTCCTGCATCTTGGATGAGGTCATTAATTTTCTTTTCATCATATTCTACAATCTTCTTAGGGTCAAAATTGTCAAAAGCTTTGCGGA
>JAHJCW010000074.1 GCA_018812885.1 bacterium
GCGACCGTTTCTTTTTGTGGGCGGAATTTGACCACGATTTAAAGATTTTAGTTTTACGTGTGGATTTTATTACTGATAGTTATGGTGGAACAACCGGAAATGGTAAATTTTTATTATCTAATCAAGTAAGTGATTGTGGAAATTATACAGTTGATCCTCCCCCGCATGATAAATCGTATTTTGAATCTCAGTTCATAGCTCTTGATAGTTACTTTCGATCAGTATCTAATGGACAGTTTGGAATTGATTTAGAAAATTCAGATATTTTTCCATCTGATCCTGAATCAGCATACACAATGCCGGATTCTATGTCCTACTACCATCCATTTATAGGTGATTTAAGCCAAGAAGAAAGAGATGCATTATATGAAGAACGTATTGTGGAATTATTTTCAGATGCTATAACAACTGCCTATCAATCGGATAATATAATATTCAATCAATATGATATGGTGGTGGTCTTCCATGCTGGTGTTAGTCAGGATTTTGCTTTTTCATTTGATACCACTCCTGAAGATATACCGTCGACGTTTATCGATTATCAAATAATACAAGAGTATATTGGGAATGACGGGATTGCTGCAGGTGATTCTTATATTAAAGGAGGTATTATACTGCCTGAAACACAAAATCATCTACTCTATACTGAAATGATAAATGACTTTCGCGAGCGTGGTATTCAAAATATTTGCAACTATCAATTTGGTTTGACAGGAACATTTGCTATGTTAGTTGGACAAGCTATCGGCTTGCCGCCTTTGTGGAACACAGATACCGGTGAAAGCGGCATAGGTGTATTTGGTTTAATGGATCAGGGATCTAATAATGGTCAGGGATTAATCCCTGCATCCCCAATGGCTTGGAATCGAGTATTCTTCGGATGGGAAGAACCAGAAAAAATTATTCCGGATGATATTGTAGAAATTGAATCAAGACCAGCAGGAAAAACATTAAAAGTTAATATAGACGATGATGAATACTTTTTAATAGAAAATAGAACAAATTGGTTCAAATCAAATGTGGATATTGATTCCGTTAGACGAGCGATATATAATAAAACAGATACTATTCCTAATATCATCGAAATCATTTTTGATTCTATTGGAGTTGTAAGAGATGAAAATGGTGTTGTTGTTTCTGTACCCGATTACGATATCGGTTTACCTGGTTCCGGATTATTGATTTGGCATATTGATGAATCAATTATTTCCAATAATATTCAATTCAATTCAATTAATAATGATCCGAAATTCAAGGGAATTGATTTGGAAGAGGCAGGTGGTGCTCAGGATATTGGATATGTAAGCACAGCACTCTTCAGAGATCCATCTATAGGAGAACCGTTTGACATGTGGTATCGAGGTAATCCGGAATATGATGAAGTCAATTCAAATACCAAGGGCAATCCAATTGAATTTAATTCGATGACCTACCCGAATACGAATTCCAACGCTGGTGCATTATCAAATTTGAATATAGGCAATATTGGATATGCATCAGACAAAATGCAGATAACAATTTCAAATGATCTTACACTTTCAGGTTTTCCTGATACTTCATTGCATATACTCTATCATACTGATTTTACCGGCGATGGTAATAATCTATTGATTGGCGGAAGAAATAAATTGTGGTGGTCAAATACGGATAAAATAGAAAGGAAATATTTTTATGAGTCGCCTTCAGAAAAAAATCATTTTGTGTTAACTAATATTCAATTTGAGAAAAGCTTTGTAGTCCTATCAGATTTAGGTGATTCGCTAAAGATGAGTTGGTTTATATTTGATAATGGATTTATTCTTGACAAAGAGGAAATGTTATATGATAACTGGGAATTAATTCCCTTTTTAACCGGACAAGATAAAGGTAATCAGGTTATTACTAGTTATGATCCATCATATATTTTTATTAAAAATGGTAATTCGGACTCAAGTATTTCAGTCAATATTGCTCGCGATAGTGGTATAATTATTGGTGATCAACCACTTGCATTGAGTGAAATTGAATTTAAATATATATCAGCAATAGATTTGGATTTAGACGGAACAATTGAAGTATTGGCTACGGATACCGATGGTAAATTATATGCTTTTAATCAAAATTATACTTACTCAACAGGGTTCCCGGTTGATGAAGTTGCAATTCCGCCAATCCTTGCCAAAAATATTTTGGGAGACAAAAAACCCGAAATTATTTTTCAGAATAGTGATGGAGAAATCATCATACTAAATAATGTAGGAGAATTGCAATATAAGTTAACTAATTATAAAAATAGTAGATTACGAATGCTCGGTGAATATAATGATAGAAATACGATCGTAACTGAATCAACAATTTGGTTGTTTGATGAAGTTAAACCGACAAATGGCAATGAATGGTCAATGTACTATAGCGATGAGATTAATTCAAATATGATTGAAATTGATTATGTGAATGAACAGACAAGTGGTAATGGCCTTATTGACAAAAAACGTACTTATGTTTATCCAAATCCGGTGAGAGATGGAAAAGCTAAAATTAGAGTATTTAATTACTCAGCTGATAAGATCGATTTAAAAATATATGATGCGGCAGGGTTTTTTATTAACCACGAATTGCACGAATTACATAAAAAGAATGAAATATTTGAAATGGTTTGGGATGTAAGTGGTATTGAATCTGGTGTTTATTTAATTAAGTTGACTGCCACAAATCAAAATAGTGAAGAATCAACAATA
>JAHJCW010000075.1 GCA_018812885.1 bacterium
AGACGGAGTTCAAAAATAAATTGCTTTAGTTGAACTCAAATTGGGGGAAAAATGAATAAAAGAATACTAATAGTTGATGATGATGTATCAATTGTTAGGCTTTTGTCTTTGCGGCTACAAGCAAGAAATTATAACGTGCTTAAAGCCTATGATGGATCAGAGTGTATAAAGATTGCCATAAAAGAAGCCCCGGATTTAATATTAATGGATATTAAAATGCCCAACGGCGATGGAATTTGGGCGTTTGAAAAATTACTTCAATTAGATACAACAAGAAACATACCAGTCATTTTCATGACTGCTTATCCAACAACAGAAATTAAAGCTCAGCTACTGAAGTTTGGTGCTAAGGATTGTATATCCAAGCCTTTTATTAGTGTTGATTTTGAACGAACCATAGCAATGACTCTTGAATCATTAATGAGTAGAAGACAGAATGAAGAAAAAAATATTATTAGTTGATGATGAACCCCGCATTGCACAACTCTTATCAATGCGGCTAGAAGCTATAGGTTATGAGGTGTTTATAGCTCACGACGGAGTGGATTGTGTGCAAATTGCTTTAAGAGAAGTACCTGATTTAATATTGATGGATATTAAAATGCCTTACAGAGATGGAATTGGAGCTTTTGAACAATTAATTCAATTAGATATGACAAGATCAATACCAGTCATTTTTATGACTGCTTTCCCAACAATTGAACTCAAAAAACTAGCATTAAAAATGGGTGCTAATGGTTTTATAGCTAAACCTTTTACCAGTAAAGAAATTGAACAAACTATTACAATGACTTTGGAAAATTATGATCGATTCTAGATTATATTATGATGTAAAAGAATTAATACGCGGAGCATTGAATTTCTCTTATTATACAGCTGAAATCGATATAGATACTTCTAATTTAAAATCATTCACAAAAACTATAAATCAACAAGACGTTTTGTTAACTCTAGATAATATTGGTATTAAGAATTTATTATTTAATATTAATGAAGCTGAATATGCAAGGTTTTTAAAAGAGATTAAAGAATATAAAGATTATATCGAGGAATTGTCACGTACTGAACCATTTGCCGCAAATAATGCAATTGCAAAATTATGGGGTCCAAATGAACTCCAAAGAAAATTTACAGAGTGGTTTGCAAATAATGGATACGATATTCCTAAAGTAATAATTAGGAATATAGATAAATCTGTGCAGGGTCATCTCACCACGACACCCAACTACCATTTTAGTAAATTGAGATTTTCGAAAATCGTTGAAAAAATGGTTTTCAATCCAATGTCCAAAATACGGTATTATTTGACTTTATTAAACATTATTTAACTTAGTGAAGTGCTACAAGATACTATAATTAAATACAAAATTCTCTTCTTTACAAACCGTGTTTATTGAGAAGATGATTTATATGCTAGGGGGAGAGGATTGGGACTTCCTACCCCCCTTCTCCCAAAGTAGGTGTGCTAACGGATAATGCCGTAAATAAATCTTCTATAAGCAACTTGTCTTTAACTTCAATTATATACTGTTACACCACGCGTTTGTAATTGTGGAATATAAGTATTAGTTGATGTAGTACTTAATGGATTGGTGGTTAAATAAATTATATCTCCACTCGCAATACCACTATTGTTGACCAAAGGTTCTATATCACTAATCTGATTGTGGCTAAGATCAATAAAATTCAAATCCGTTAGCCCTGCTAAATCACTTATATCAACGATATTGTTATCCTCAAGGTTAAGCGTTTGTAGATTTGTACAGTATTCGATCCCGGAGATATCCGAAATACTCCTACTATTACCGTCAAGTGCAATAATGCTTTCCATATCTAATTGTGTAATATCTCCGGTGGGTTTACCAAGAGTTTCTCGGATCACTGCTCTAAAATTGGCATCCGGAATTGTAACAACCGTACTGCCATCATAATTTACCGTTACACCCCGTGCTTCTAATTGAGGAATATAAGTATTGATCGAAGTTGTACTTAATGGATTATCATTCAGGTAAACTATATCACCACTCGCAATACCACTATTGTTGACTAAAGGTAATATGTTAGTGATCTGATTATCGCTAAGATCGAGCCACCCAATATTTGTTAATCCGCTTAAATCACTAATATCAACGATATTATTATTCTCTAAGTTAAGCGATTGAAGATTGGTGCAATATTCGATCCCGGATATATCCGAAATGATCCAACCACTTCCAACAATTGCAGTGATCGTTTCCATATCAGAATCTGTAATATTTCCGGTCGGTTTACCGAGAGTTGATCTGATCAATGCTTCAAAATTTGAATCAGAGAAGGTGACAACCGTCGCAGTATTAGAATATACCGTTACTCCCCGTGCTTCTAATTGTGGAATATATGTGTTGATCGAAGTAGTATTTAACGGATTATCATTCAGGTAAACTATATCTCCACTCGCAATACCACTATTGTTGACCAAAGGTAATATGCTAGCAATTTGATTATTATCTAGATCAATCCAATGCAAATTCGTTAGCCCGCTTAAATCACTTAAATCAACAACATTATTATGCTCTAGGTTAAGTGTTTGAAGGTTGGTACAATATTCGATCCCGGATATGTCCGCAATATTCCAACCACTGCCGTTTAGTGTGATTATTGTCTCCATATCAGCATCTGTGATATTGCCAGTCGGTTTGCCGAGGGTTGTTCGGATCAATGCTTCAAAATTAGAATCAGATAAAGTGATAACCGTTCCCGTTCCGCCATCATAATAGATTGTTACACCACGTGCCTCAAGTTGTGGGATATATGTGTTAATTGAAGTAGTACTTAATGGATTATCGTTTAAATAAATGATATCCCCGCTTGCGATACCGCTATTTTGGATCAAAGGATATATATTAGTAATTTGATTATTATTTAGATCAAGCCATCCCAGATTCGTTAAACTGCTTAAATCGCTTATATCAATAATTTGATTATGCTCTAAGTTAAGAGATTGAAGATTGGTACAATATTCGATCCCGGATATATCGGAAATATTCCAACCACTACCATTAAGTGAAGTAATGGTTCCCATATCTAATTCTGTAATATCACCGCTTGGTTTACTAAGAGCTACTCGTATTAATGCTTTAAAATTGGCATCCGGAATTGTGACAACATTCCCTGATTCCTGGACACTAACTATCTTTGTAGTAGAATTAACCCACTCATCACTATCTTTTACTTCAAGTTTAACTGTATAAGTTCCCGTTGAAGTATATTGATGAGTTGCGGTCTTAGTTGTACTGTAATTTGTATCATATGTACCATCATTTTCCCAATCCCATCTAACCTGTAATACTGATGTTGCATCTTCATTATCACTACTACTACTTGCATCAAAGGTAAATGTAGTTGTAGGCGTACCCGAAGTTGGATTAATTGTAAATGATGCAGTGGGAGCTGTATTTTCTACGTTCACAGTCATAACAGCGGTATTTGTTAAACCACCTGGGTCCTTTACTTCAAGTTTAGCTGTATAAATTCCAACAGCACTATACTGATGAGTAGCTGTTTTTGTAGTACTATAATTTGTATCATAAGTGCCGTCATTCTCCCAATCCCACCTAACCTGTAAAACCGATGTCGCATCCTCATTATCACTACTTCCGGATGCATTGAAATTAAATGTCGTTGTGATAGTACCTAAAGTTGGATTAATTGTGAATGACGCTGTAGGAGCCGTATTTTCTACGGTAACTATCACAACAGTGGTATCTGTTAAACCACCTGAATCCTTTACTTCAAGTTTAGCTGTATAGATTCCGACAGCGCTGTACTGATGAGTAGCAGTTTTTGTGGTACTATAATTTGTATCGTATGTACCATCATTCTCCCAATCCCATCTAACCTGTAAAACAGATGTTGCATCCTCATTATCACTACTTCCGGATGCATCGAAGGTGAAGGTTGTAGCCGTCGTACCTAAAGTTGGACTAACTGTGAATGATGCTGTGGGAGCCGTATTGGCAATGGATACAATTACTGAAATAGTATCAGCATTAGTCAGTCCGGCGCTATCTTTTACTTCGAGTTTTACTGGATAAGTTCCTTCTGAATTGAATTGATGAGTAGCAGTTTTTGTGGTACTATAATTTGTATCAAATGTACCATCATTTTCCCAATCCCACTTTACTTGTAATACATCCGTTTCATCCTCATTGTCGTTACTCCCGCTTGCATCAAAAGTAAATGTTGTTTCCGTTGTACCTGAGGTAGGATCAACTGTGAATGACGCTGTAGGAACTGTATTGGCGGTTATTACATTTACGGTATCAACATCAATATTTGTTAATGCTTCTGTATCTTTAACTTCAAGGACAACTATGTATGTTCCAGGTTCTGAAAATTTATGAATTATTGATTTAATTGTTCGATAATCTGTATCCCATTCACCGTCATTTTCCCAATCCCATCTTACTTGCAATACATCCGTTTCGTCCTCTATATCACTGCTGCTGCTTGCATCGAAGGAAAAGGTTGTTTCTGTAGTACCTGAGGTTGGATTAATTGAGAATGAAGCCGTAGGAGCTGTATTCTCAGAAGCTGTTGGATTCCTTCTGCAAGATATATTAATTATTATGGTTGTCAGCGCTATTACTAAGAGCCATTTTTTAAACATTAAATATTCCTTTTTTACTAATAGGTTGATATGAATTGATTGTTAATTACTACCGCTATATATAAAATATTACTATTGTATATTATTTTTAACAATGATAATCGGATTTTAATATTC